>JAQBQJ010000494.1 GCA_028287065.1 Labilithrix sp.
CTTGGCCCGCGCGTTCGCCCCCATCTTCGGTCGCGCCTTCTTCGCTCCCACCTTCGCCATGGTCGTCCTCCCGCCGTCCGTCGTGGAGCAAGGACCGTGCAACCCGACTATGATCGACGCGTGGCCGACGTGAGACGTGCGATCGTGTTCCCTCCGTCCCCGCTCGCGCTCGTGTTCGTGCTCGTGCTCGTGCTCGTCTCGCTCTCCTCGTCTTCGTGCGCGGAGCCCCGGGCCTCGGGCACATCCCCGCCTCCGACCGTCGCCGCCGCCGCTGCGCCTCCGTCTCCGGCGGTGACGCGCGCGCCCGCGCCGTCCTCCGCACGCCCGCGCGCCCCGCTCGACGGCGCCGCCATGTTCGCGCGCCTCCAGCCCGGCCTCGTGCGCTGCTTCGAGCAAGGGAAGAAGTCGACACCCGAGATGACGGACGGCAAGCTCACGCTCAACGCGTCGCTCGACGCGCACGGCAAGCCGATGTGCGTGATCCCGAGCGAGCACACGGGCCTCACGCAGGAGGTCGAGGACTGCATGTCGGCTCACTTCCTGACGACCTCGTTCGACGACGGCGCACCTCCCGCCGCGGTCGTGCCGGTCGTGATCCGCGCCGGCGCGGTGAAGCTCGGCGAGCCTACGTCGGGCGCCGCGAAGATCGAGAGCGTCGAGACCGTGCGCATGCCCGACGCCTTCGACGTGCTCGAGTCGCTCGAGCCCGAGCTGCAGGCGTGCGTGCGCTCGATCGACAAGAGCAGCGGTCTGACCGGCCTCCTGGTGGGCGCGCGTGTGGGCGCGGACGGGCGCGCGCAGTGCGCGCTCGCGACGAGCTCCGGCCCGCTCCCGCCTGCGGTGTCGGATTGCGCGGCAGGCGTGCTGCGCGGCGCGAAGTTCCCGCCGCCGAAGAAGGGCTCGGGCGTGGTGCTGGTCCCGATCGGGCTGCTGCGATGATGGTCCGAGAAGTCCGAGAGAATCGCGAAAGCGCGAAGGGGGTGTCGCTTCGATCGTGATCGGTGGCCTCGTGGTTGCGGTCGGAATTGCTCCGCGCGCCCAGGCCTCGCTCACTGCGGCGTGATCGGCGCGGCGCAATTCCGCCCGCTGGATTGGAGTCTCCGATCCGACCTGCCACCTCTATCCGCAATTTCGAGCGTCTCGCGACGACGGTCGAAATTGCGGGTCGAGCTCGCAGGTCGGGTCGGAGACTCAAATAGGTGAGCGAAACGTGGGGCGCGCGGAGCTCGCGCGAAGCGCGGCGTAGCGCGACCCACGTTTCGCGAACGGCGACGCGGCTCCAACGAGGGATCGAGGCGAGACCCCTTCGTGCTTTGGCGTTTTTCTCGGACTTCTCGGATTTCGTCTCGGCATTCACACGTCATGCGACCGGAGCGCGAGGCCCGTCGCGACCGAGATCATCTCGCCGCCGGCGCGGATCTTCTCGGCGCCGAAGCGCTCGTCGAAGATGCGGCGCACCGCGGGCACGAACGACGTGCCGCCGGTCATGAAGACCTGATCGACGTCCTTCGCGTCGATGCCCGTGCTCGCCAGCAGGCGATCCACGCACTCCTCCATCGCGGTCGTTTCTTCGGCGATCCAGCCCTCGAACTGCGGGCGCGTGATCGCGCTCGCGATCTGGAGCGGAGGATCCGCGAACTCGAACTTCGTCGAGTCGCTCGCGCTGAGCGCCACCTTCGCGCGCTCGACCGCGCGGTACAGGTGGTAGCCGAGGTCGTATTCGAGGATGTGCTGGAGCGCCTCGATCTTCTCTGGCTCGTCGGCCTGCGAGGCGATCTCTTCGATCAGATCGAGGTTCTTCTTCGTCTTCAAGAACGAGAGATGATGCCACCTCCGGAGCTTCGCGTAGATCCACACGGGGACCTCGAGCTCGCGTCCGAACATCGCGCGATACGTCGAGCCGAGACCGAGCATCGGCGCGACGACGTTGTGCAGCACCTTCGCGTCGAGCGCGTCGCCGGCGATACCCACGCCGTCGCTGCCGAGGATCGTGCGCTTGCTGCTCTTGCGATGCGAAGGCCCGACCTCGATGAGCGAGAAGTCGCTCGTGCCGCCGCCGAAGTCCGCGACGAACACGCGCTGATCGTGATCGAGCTCCGCCTCGTAGTAATACGCGGCCGCGACCGGCTCGTACTCGAAGACCACGTCGGTCCAGCCCACGCGCGCGAGCGCCTCGCGCAGCCGATCGACCGCGAGCTCTTCGTCGTCCGGCGCGGAGGCGTGCGCGAAATGAACCGGCCGGCCGACGACGATGCGCGAGCCGAGCGGACCGAGCTCCTCCTCCGCGCGCGTACGGAGATCGGCGAGGAGCAGCGCCAGCAGGTCGACGATGGTGTGCGTGCGCGTGAAGATGCTCGTCGCCTGGAAGCTGCGATCGGCGAGGTACGACTTGAGCGACTGGATGAGGCGCCCCCTGCCCTCCGCCTCGAGGTACCGATCGATCGCGCGCGGCCCGGCGATCGCCTCGTAGCGCCCGTGCTTGTCGCGGTTGTCGGGATGGAAGTAGAGGACCGACCGGAACGTGTCGGTCAAGCCGCCCTTGTGGCTGAAGCGCGCGAGCGTGACCTTGTCGCCGTCGGCGACGCCGATCGCGCTGTTCGTCGTCCCGAAATCGAGGCCGACCGTGCGTGTCGTCATGCCTTCTTCCGCTTCTTCCGCACGGCGTCGAGATAGGCGCGCCCGCGCGGCGAGATCTCGTAGCCCACCTCGAAGCTCTGGGTGAGCCCGAGCTTCTTCAGCTTGCGGACGTCGACCTTGAACGGCAACGTCTCGCGTCCGACCTTCGCGGCGAGCTTCGACGCGGCGATCTGCGGATGCTTCTCGATCAGCGCGAGCGTCTCCGTCGTCCAGGGCGTCTTCGCATCCATCCTGGCGAGCTTGCCGCGGATGGTCTCGACGTCCTCCGGGGACAGCGCGGCCTCGAGCGCGAGCTGGACGCGATCGCCGTCGCCGCCGTGATGCAGCTCGACACGATAGACCGGGGTCGCATCGTCGAGCGGTCCGAGCTCGGCGAGGTACGCGAGCAGCGCATCGCGCGTGGGAAATCCGGCGCGTTTCGCGTCGCGCGCCGTGATGGCGCCCGCGTCGACCAGCTTCACGTCGTCGACCTCGAGCACACCGATCGGATGACACCGGTAGCGCCCGCCGACCTTCACGTGCGGCTTCTGCCAGCGCCGGAACGTGAGCGTGACGGCTCCGCTGGTGAGCCCTTCGTGGAACGCCTTCTTGAACAGCAGCACGACGCCAAGCAGCCTACCCTACTGGGCACGTCGATGAAGCCTGAGCCGTGAGCTGATTGGCGCCCGCCGTGCTAGTGCTGTCGCGTGGAGGCGCTCCTCGTCGCGCGCGACATCACGGTGGTCCGTGACGACCGACGTGTCGTCGACGCGGCGACCGTCACGCTCGATACAGCGGCGATCGTCACGATCCAGGGCGGCTCGGGCTCCGGAAAGTCGACGCTCCTCCGCGCGATCGCGACGCTCATCCCGACCAGCTCCGGACAGGTGCTGTTCGAGGGACGCGAGCCACAGGTCATCGGCGTCATCGAGTATCGCCGCCGCGTCGCCTACGTGCCGCAGCTTCCGCAGATGTTCGAGGGCACGGTCGCCGAGAACGTGCGCACCGGCCCCGGCTTCCGCGGCGTCGCCCTCTCCGACACCGAGGTCGTCGCGCTGCTCGAGCACGTCGGCCTCGGTCCGGAGCTCGCGCCGCGCGCCGCGACCGAGCTCTCGGGCGGCGAGCGCCTGCGCGTCGCGCTCGCACGCGCGCTCGCCAACGAGCCACGCGTGCTCTTGCTCGACGAGCCGACGTCCGCGCTCGACCCGGTCGCGTCGCGCGTCGTCCTCGACCTCTTGCGGGCGCTCGCGCGGCGCGGCACGGCGATCTTGGCCGTGACGCACGTCGAGGAGCACGCGACCTACCTCGAAGGGCAGCGCTTTCGAATGACGAACGGCGCGCTGCGCGCGGACGCCGCGGAGAGCGCCTCGTGAGCTACGTCGAGATCCCGCTCTGGCGACTCGGCATCGCCGCGCTGCTGGTCGGAGTGGCGGTCCTCCTCTCGCGGGCGGCGCGCCTCGAGCTCGAGAAAGACCTCGGGCTCGGAGCGATCCGTGCGGCGGTCCAGCTCGTCGCGATCGGCTATGCGCTGCGCCTGCTGTTCGCCGCGGAGCATCCCGTCGCGGTCTTCGCCGTGCTCTTCGTCATGTGGCTCGTGGCGGCGTGGACCAGCACGCGCCGCCTGAAGCACGGCCCCGGCACACGCGTCCTCCTTCCTCATGCGTTCGTGGCGATCGGCCTCGGCGCGTTCGTCGCGCTGGTGCCCGTGTTCCTCTTCGTGATCCCTCCCCGGCCCTGGTTCGAGGGGCGCTACGTCATCCCGATCGGCGGCATGATGCTGTCGTCGGCGATGAACGTCGTCGCGCAAGTGTTCGAACGCCTCTTCGCATCGGCACGCACCGAGGCAGCGACGCTCGAGCAGTACCTCGCGCTCGGCGCGACCCCCGAGCAGGCGCTCGCGCCGTATCGCAGAGCGGCGCTGCGTGCCGCGCTCATCCCGACGATCAACGGCCTCGTCACGGTCGGGCTCGTATCGCTGCCCGGCATGATGACCGGGCAGATCCTGAGCGGCACGGAGCCGGAACAAGCCGTGCGCTACCAGGTCGTCGTCATGTATCAGCTCGTCGTCGTCGCGGCCGTCGCGGGCGTCGCGGCAGCGTCGTTCGCGCGCCGCTTGATCTTCACGGGCGACGCGCAGCTCCGAACGTAGTAGCTGGCTCCTCGTTAATAATGCCCGTTCTCACCGCGCACGCCGTCACGAAGGCCTACGGGCTCAAGCCGCTCTTCGAGAACGCGACCTTCACCATCAAGCGCGGCGAAAAGGTCGCGCTGCTCGGCCCGAACGGCACGGGTAAGTCGACGCTGCTGCGCGTGCTCGCCGGGCTCGAGCCGCTCGACACGGGAAGCATCGATCGCCGTCGCGATGCTTCGATCTTGTACTTGCCGCAGGAGCCGCAGCTCGATCCGGAGCGGAGCCCGCGCCAGATCGCGCAAGAGGGCCTCGCGCTCTGGCACGCCGCGAAATCACGCTACGACGACGTCTCGCATCGCATCGGCGAAGGCGAGATGACCGAAGCGCTCATGGCGGAGCAGGCGTCGCTCGCCGAGGACGTCGAGCGCCTCGGCGGCTGGTCACGCGATCACGAGGTCGACGAGATCTTGCTGCATCTCGGAGTGAAGGACGTCGAGCGGCCCGTCGGCACGATGAGCGGCGGCGAGAAGCGCCGCGTCGCGCTCGCGCGGATCCTCGTCGCAAAGCCCGATCTCGCGATCTTCGACGAGCCGACGAACCATCTCGATGCCGACACGATCACGTGGCTCGAGGAGTACCTCGTGCGCGAATTCCCCGGCGCCGTGCTGCTCGTCACGCACGATCGCTATCTGCTCGACAAGGTCGCGTCGCGCGTCCTCGATCTCGAGTACGGGCAGGTCTCGGAGTACACGAAGCGCAACGATCACGTCGGCGCGTTCGAGGACTTCCTCGAGCAGAAGGCCGAGCGCTTCGCGCATGCCGAGCGCGTCGAGTCGAACCGCCAGAACTTCCTCCGCAAGGAGATCGAATGGCTGCGCCGCGGGCCGAAGGCGCGCTCGACGAAGCAGAAGGCGCGCATCCAGCGCGCGGAGACGGCGATCAACGCCGAGGGGCTCCGCATCCGCGGCGAGGTCGAGCTCGGCGGCCTCGAAGAGGGCTCGTCGCGTCTCGGCGGCACGATCCTGGAGCTGCTCGATGTGAGCCTAGATCTCGGCGGTCGCCGCCTGATCGACGACCTCACGCTGCGGCTCGTGAAGGGCACGCGGGTCGGCGTCGTCGGCCCGAACGGCGCGGGAAAGACGACGCTGCTCCGTCTCGTCACCGGCGAGCTCGCGCCGACGTCGGGCGTCGTGAAGCGCGGCGTGCAGACGAAGTTCGCGTACTTCGATCAGGCGCGAACGACGCTGAAGGACGACTGGACGGTCCTCGACAACGTCGCCGAGCGCGAGCACGCGGACAAGGTCGGCGCCGGGATGGTGAACATCGGCGACCGCGAGATGGGCATGCGCGCCTATCTCGAGCTGTTCCTGTTCGAGGGCGCGGCGCTGCGGCGGAAGGTATCGGCCTTGTCGGGCGGCGAGCGCGCGCGCGTCGCGCTGGCGCTCGCCTTGAAGACCGGCGCGAACGTGCTGCTGCTCGACGAGCCGACGAACGATCTCGACATCGCGACGCTCGGCTCGCTCGCCGAGCTCATCGAGAGCTGGCCGGGCTGCGTTCTGGTGGTCTCACACGATCGCTTCTTCCTCGACCGCGTGGTGACGTCGATCCTCGCCTTCGAGGGCGACGGTAAAGTGCAGCTCTACGCCGGCAACTGGGAGAGCTACCGCGATCAGAAGCGCGAGGACGAGAAGGCGGCGAAGCTCGCGACCAGGATGGCGTCGTCGCCGCCTCCGAAGCCTGCTCCTCTGCCTGCGAAGCCCGCGGGCGAGCGGCGGAAGCCCACGCGCAAGCGTGGCGAAGGCTGACCGCGCGACGTCACGGAGGCGCGACGCACTGGAAACGCGCAGGTCGGTCCGCGTCGACGGTGAGCACCTTCTCGATGCGATCGCGCTCGGCGCGGAGCTCTTCGGACCAGGTGGGCTTCTCGTCCGTGCGTCGTTCTCGTCGCTCGAGGCGGTACGCTTTGCCGGCCGTGAGACCGCTGCAGGTGACGCGCAGCTTCACGGTCGCCTCTTTCTCTTCGAGGAGCGCGAGGCGCGCGGCGCGTGCGTTCGGCGCGAGCGCGATGCCGGTGAGACGGATCGCGTAGAAGGCGTTCTTGAACGAGAGCCCGGGCGTCGTCGTGTCGGCGACCCAGCGTCGATGCCCCCACGTCGTGTTCACGAGTAACCCCTGCGCGCCGTGCCCGACGACGAGGACGAAGTGATCGAGCCCCCACTCCGGATGCTGCGTGGGGAGGATCTTCACCCCCGCGAGCACGGGATCGCCCTCGTCGACCGCCTTCGCGATCCATGCGGCGAAGCCCTCGTAGCCCTTGCCGCGCGGGTAGAACGCGTAGCGCACGCCGAGGTCCGACAGCGCGACGGGAATGTCCGGCGAATAGAGATCGGGATGCGTCGGCTTGCCGGCCTTGTTGATGATCCGCTGCGGCGCCCACACGCCGTAGTGGAGGAGGCCCTCCTGGATGGCGGTCTCTCCGCACCATCCCTCGGGCGGCGCTTCGGGCGCATGGGATCGCGGCGGGATGGGCAGCGCCGCGGGCGGCGCGGGCGTATCGTCGGCCGAAGCAGACGAGAGCGACGACGAGAGCGCGACCGCCACGACGACACGAGAGATTTGCCGCCAACGCGCCGAGACGGCGCGGCAAATCTGGCTGGCGGCTTGGTGGCTTGGCAGCAAATCGCTCTCGTCTCGGGCTACCTCGGTCATCACGGCCAAAGTGTGACCCCCGAAATCGCTTAGCCCAAACGATCGCCGGCCAGCGGTGACGAGCTCGCTAAAGGCTACCCCGTGCGTGTCGCGCGGCGATTCGTGTGGACGCGTGTCGATTCGCCGATCGGTTGCCGACCATCGGCACAATGCCCGCCATGAACCGCAATGAAGGTCGCAGCCGCTCTCCGACACGCACCATGGACAGGTTCCTCATCGGCGTCGGATCTGCCGCTGCGCTGGTCGGTGCATTGATGGCTGGCTGCGGGAGTGACGGAGCCGGCGAGGGCCCCACGCTCGATTCTGGCGACGCGAGCGTGGTCGTGGACGGCGGTAGCAGCACGGACGCTGGCACGACCGATAGCGCTCCCCTGCCGGCGCAGGCGTTCGCGGTCGGCGGCACGGTGACCGGCCTCCTCGGCACGGGGATGGTCCTCCAGAACGGCGGCGACACCCTGACCGTGAACGCGAACGGCACGTTCGTGTTTCCCACGAAGGTGGCCAAGGGCGGTGGCTTCGCCGTCACGATCAAGAATCAGCCGACTGCGCCGTCTCAGACGTGCACGGTGACGGGCGGAACGGGCGCCGTAGCGACGGCAAACGTCACTTCGATCGTCGTCAACTGCGCGACCAACAAGTTCAGCGTCGGTGGCACCGTCGCCGGCCTCGCCGGGACCGGGCTCGTGCTTCAAGACAACGCCGGCGACGACGTGACGGTTGGAGCCAACGGAAGCTTTGCGTTCCCGACCGCGATCGCCGACACCGGAAGCTATGCGGTGACGGTCAAGAAGCAGCCGACGAACCTGTCGCAAACGTGCACCGTCACGAGCGGCTCCGGGACGATCGCCGGCGCAAACGTGACCAACGTGTCCGTCGCGTGCGTCACGAACCAATTCACCGTTGGCGGCACCGTCACCGGACTCATGGGCGCAGGCCTCGTCCTCCAGAACAACGGCGCAGGCGATCTCGCGGTCGCCGCCGACGGAAGCTTCACGTTCACGTCGCCGCAGGATGACGGGAGTCATTTTGCGGTGACGGTGAAGACCGATCCCAGCGGCCCCGCGCAGACGTGCCTCGTGTCCGGCAATAGCGGCGATGTCGCCGGCGGCAAGGTCACCAGCGTCACCGTCAACTGCTCGACCAAGAAGTACGCGATCGGCGGAACGATCTCCGGCCTCGCCGGAGCCGGTCTCGTGCTTCAGGACAACGCGGGCGACAACCTGACCGTCAACGCAAACGGCACGTTCGCGTTCGCAACGCCGATCGAAGACCTCGCCGCGTACAGCGTGACCGTCCTCGCGCAGCCGACGAGCATGTGGCAGACGTGCGTCGTCACCAACGGTAGCGGCAACGTGACCGCTGCACCGATAACGAACGTGAGCGTGGTCTGCACGACGAACAGCTACACCGTCGCGGGCAACG
Source organism: Labilithrix sp. (assembly GCA_028287065.1). Classification (GTDB taxonomy): domain Bacteria; phylum Myxococcota_A; class Polyangia; order Polyangiales; family Polyangiaceae; genus Labilithrix. Next base: position 8,879 of record JAQBQJ010000494.1, read on the forward strand.
TCACGGGCCTCGCGGGCTCGGGGCTCGTTCTGCAAAACAGCGCGGGTAACAACCTCGCCGTCAACGCCAACGGCGCGTTCCAATTCACGGCGCCGGTCGCGAGCGGCGCGGGCTACCTCGTCTCCGTCCTCACCAATCCCTCGAACAAGAGCCAGACCTGCACCGTGACCAGCGGGATCGGTACGATCGCGGGCGCAAACGTGACCAACGTCGCGGTAGCGTGCGTCACCAACAAGTACACCGTCGGCGGCAGTGTCAGCGGTCTCGCCGCAGGCAACAGCGTCGTCCTACGAGACAACGGCGGCGATAACCTGACGGTCGCCGCCAACGGTACGTTCACCTTCGCGACCTCGCTCGAGAGCGGCCAGGCCTTCGCCGTCACCGTGCTCACACAGCCGACGACGCCGAACCAAACCTGCACCGTCAGCGGTGGTACGGGCTCCGTCGCGGCCGGTAACGTCGTGAGCGTCTCCGTCAACTGCGCGACCAACACGTACACGGCAGGCGGATCGATCTCCGGTCTCGCAGGCACGGGTCTCGTGCTCCAGAACAACGCCGCAGGCGATCTCCCCCTCAACGCCAATGGCAGCTTCGCCTTCGCACCGCAGCTCGATGGCACGGGCTACGCGATCACCGTCAAGACGCAGCCGACGTCGCGGAGCCAGACCTGCACGGTGACGAACGGCACGGGCACGATCGCTGGAGCGAACGCCGCGGTCACGGTCGCGTGCACGACGAACACGTATACCGTGAGCGGCACGATCACCGGCCTCACTGCCGCGGGTCTCGTGCTCACCGACAACGGTGTCGACGACAAGTCTCTCGCGAACGGCGCGACGGCGTTCACCTTTGCGACGAGCATCGCCAGCGGCAACAGCTACGCCGTCGCGGTGAAGACCCAACCGGCGGGGCGCACCTGCACCGTGACGAACGGTTCTGGCACGGTGGGCGGCGCAAACGTCACCAACGTCGCGGTCACTTGCAGCCTCAGCGGCGAGTGCAACGTGGTGAACGGCATCCGCTGGTGCAGGGACACGGCCGATGCGCGCTCTTGCAATACGTTCTGCAGCTCGATCGGTCTTGGAAATCCGACAATCAGCGACGCCGCATGGCTGGCCGCGCAGGACACCAGCGCAGAGTGTCAGCAAATCGCGTCGGCGTTCGGCCTGGGCGGCGGCATCAGTCTGAGTGACTACACGTACGCGTGCACCGAGCAGGTCTTCACCATGCTCTTCTGCTCCACGCTTGCGGGATGTCCGACGAACCATCGGACGACGTCGAGCGGCGTCGGCCACCGCGCGATCTGTCCCTGCCAGTGAGCTGACGCGAAGGGTGTCGGGGTCTGTCGACGGTGCTGCTCGTCTCGATCGATGAGCAGGTACGAGTACACGACCCAAACATGCCCGTCGGCGGAGGGACCGACAGCGAGAGCCGTCTGCAACGGAGTCACGACGTCGTCGGGGGACTGATGGGAGACCGCCAGGCTCGAGCGCCGCAGCAGATGGACGCCCTGACCGACGTCTCCTCGAGCTGAGCTCCGGCTGCCTACTGCACCCGCGCCCGCGGCGATGGCGGGGCCGACGACGACGCGCACCGGAACGAGGTCACCTGCGCGGGGCCGTCGAGGGTGTCGACATCGTCGCGGTAGGCCGCGCGCGCCATCACCGGAGAGACGCCGTGCGCCCCCGAGAATCCGCCGCGCGCCTCGTACCCCGAACGCGAGACCGTGATCTCGCGCATGCTCGCCCCCATGTCGAGGACGCCGAACGCGCTCCTGTCGCCAGCTGTTTTGCCGACGGGACAACCGCTGGGGCCGCCGCAGCCGGACACGCGCGACGGGGACGGGTCGGCGCTGCCCCAGGGATAGCGCCGGAAGTCGGTTCCACGCGCCGCGTATTCCCACTCTTCTTCGGTCGGAAGACGCTTGTGCACATAGGAGCAATACTGGGCCGCTTGCGGAGGCGTGACGCAGGTGACCGGGCTCTCGCTCGTCGGCGGCTTGTTCGCTCCGGCGAACCACTCGCGCGCATGGCCGCAGCCGTTGTTGCCATTGGGCATCGAGCCCTCTCCGGCCGCAGGCGGTGTGCACGGACCGTCATCGACGCACGACGCGTACGCTCGAATCGTGACCTCCGTGAGGTCGATCTCGAACGCCTGCATCGTGATGTCCTGCACGGGCAGCGCGTGGCCTGGAAGATCGGCGGCGCCGATACGCGCGACTCCCGGCGGGATGCGGATCATGTCGGGGTGCGCCGGAGCGCTCGGGGTCGGAGTAGCGTGAGTCCCGGACGGAGGCGCATGGGCGCCGGACGGCGGCGCGTACCCGCTCGACACCTGGGCAGTGAGCGGGAAAGGGGCCAGGTCGACCCGCATGACCGCGCCGCAACCGTAGGGCGGAGCCTGGTCCGATGCCGTGGCCTTCCTGCACGCCGCTTCTTCGCCATCGTGATTCAGCAGCTCGCGCATCGTGCCGGTCCGTCCTGCCGCGCCGGCACCGTAGGCTCCCGCGCCGAGCTCGTTCTTCGACGCCGCGCCGGCGAGGAAATCGAACGCCCCGACCGTCAAGGCGTTGATGACATGCGTGGCCTCGGAGCAGTCACCGCGCGCGCCGTCGGCGCTGATGGCGTTCGCCTCGAAGCGTCCCACCACCGTCATCTCGACGTTGAGCTCGCCGGTACGTTCGAGGACCCCTTCGAGCTTGGCGGCGCCGAGCGGCACCTGAAGACGAAGCTCGTCCGCGCTGCGAATGGTGATGCGGTCTCTCTTTGGCGTCAGCGCGCTGTAGGCGTACCGACCGGCGATGATGCAGCGGGGCAGCAGACGCATGCCCGACGCGTCGTACCGGACCGACACCGGGCCTCGCCGCGCGAGTGCCTCGAGCTCGGCGCGGTCGGAGGAGGGCCACTCCACCACGAGCGGTCGGCTCCCGTCGGAACGAACACGGCTCGCCTCCATCCCGAGCTCGGGCGGACGCGGTGTGCCGGCGCATGCCATGGCGGCAACAGCGACGACGCCAGGCAGGACGTGACGAAAACGGGACATTTGCGCTACCCCATGTACGGGTCCGGAGCGCGCGACCTTCCCGACGACTGCTACAACCGGCTTGCCGAGCTCTTCGGGGGCGGTATGGCGCTCATGCGCGTCGTCTGAAGCAAACACGCGCTCGCGCGCGGCGCTCGCCCGCTCTACATGACGGTTTTGAAAGCGGCTCTTGGCCTCGAACAATCGCGGTGCTCGGGGCTCTGTGCCCACGACGACCAACAGGTGCCGGAATGTGTCGCTGGATCGCCTATAACGGCTCGCCGCTCCTCCTCGAAGAGCTGCTCTACAAGCCCGCGCGCTCGCTCATCGACCAGAGCATGCATGCACGCATGGGCAAGACCACGAACGGCGATGGATTCGGCGTCGGGTGGTACTATGAGGACGCCCGCCGCCCGGCGCTGTTCCGCTTCGTCTTTCCCGCATGGGGTGACGTCAACCTCCGGGAGCTCGCTGGGCACGTGCGCTCCCCGCTCTTCTTCGCGCACGTCCGCGCATCGTCGGGCACCGCGGTACAGCAGTCCAACTGCCACCCGTTTCGGTACCAGAACTGGCTGTGGATGCACAACGGAGCGGTTGCCGACTTCTGGCGCGTGAAGCGCGACCTGGTGCTCGCGATCGCGCCGGACCTCTTCCCGTCGATCGAGGGCTCGACCGACTCCGAGGTGATGTTCTACCTGGCGCTCACCCTCGGGCTGAAGGACGATCCTCCGAGCGCGGTCGAACGCATGGTTGGTCTGATCGAGGATGCCGGCCGGAGGCACGGGGTGCGCTACCCCATGCAGATGACCGTGGCCGTCTCGGATGGCAAACGGATGTGGGCATTCCGGTACTCGAGCGAGGGCCGCTCTCGATCGCTTTTCCACAGCGTCACCGCGGAGACGCTCCGCGAGTGCCACCCCGACGTCCCGGCGCTCGAAGACGTGGCCGCGTGCACCCGCGTGGTCGTCTCGGAGCCGCTCACCGACCTACACGGGGATTGGCGCGAAGTACCGGAGTCGAGCTACTGCATCCTCCAGCCTGGAGGCGAGGCGGTGCACCACCGGTTTCAGCCCCAGTCCCCTCGGTCCTGACGCCTAGGAGGAGATCGGCACGGGCGAGACGTCACCGCGCGAGCGGCGGGTGCTCGCCGCCCGAAGCTCAGCGGAGCGCGAACAGCGATATGGCGCGCCAACCGCCCGGCGTCGCACGCACGTCGCCCTCGCGCTCGGTCCCGCGTGCGCGCAAGAGCACGCGGTGCTCGCCCGGAGGGAGTTGCACGCGCGCAATGCCGATACGCGCCGGCAGCGTCTCCCAGCTCCGCGTGTCGGGGACGTCCGCCGCGCTCATCGCGGCCTGGGCAAAGAGCGACAGCAAGAACCCCGCGGCCTTCACCTCCTTCTTGTCCGAGGTATTCGCGGCCCCCTCGATCGCCTTGCCCACCAAGACGCGCGCGACCGTCCGCGTAATCGCTGCCGCCAGCACGTCGCCTTCGATGCGCCGCCACTCGGCGCGTACCTCGGCGGCGACGTCGAGCGTAGCGTCGAGGGGCACGGCCCGGCCATCGACGACGATGGTCGGTACCTCGTCGAGCGGGCGCTCCGGCGCGAGCGTCGGATAGCTCACCCACGTCACGAGACCCTGCGCGGCCAGTCGCGACGCGGCATCGCGATCGCCCGCGGCCAGGAACGGCGAGCCGCGGGTGAGTGCGAGCCCTATCGGCACGTGCTGCGCGACACGATGGGGAACCCGGCCCCAGCCCACCACGACGAGGAGCTCACCGTCGTCGCTGCCGCTGCCGGTGGTCTCGGTGCGCTCGGGAGAAATGCTCCGCGCGCGCCACTCGACGGCGTTCGCATCCGCGTAGTAGCGGTGCGCCTCCTCGTCGTTGCCGCTCTTTTCGTAGGCAAAGCCAGCGAGCAGCGAGCCGACGCCGAGCGCGGCGCTCGGTCTTCTTTCGCGCGGATCGCGCTCCTTCAGATAGCGCGCCATCACGCTCATGCGCCGCGCTTCGATGCGCGCGCCCGAGAGATCGCCGGTCTCGAGGTAATTGACGAGGTTGAGCACGTTGACGAGGAGCTTCTCGTGCGGCGGCGCGACATAGCGGCCTGCCGCGTCGGAGAAGACCCAGCGCCCGACGTCGTCGCTCGCACCGTGCGAGAGGTCGAGCGCGTCGATGGCCTTGTCCGCCGCCTCGTAGTCACGCTTGCTGTTTGCGAGCTGCGCGATCGACTGTTGTAGCGTCGCCCGATCGAGCAGGAGCAGCGCTTGCTCGCCGACGAGGCGCCGCGGCCGCTCGCCATCGCCGCTCACGCCGAGCTCACCGTTCAGATGCGCGATGGCGCGTCGCGGATCCCCCGCATCGAGCGCGGTGCGCATCTCGCGGGTGCGCTCGGACAACCCGGCGCTGCAGCCCGTGACCGAGAGCATGACTCCAATCGCGAAGAAGAGACGAAGGCAGGTCAGTGGCATGTCGTGACGCGCGACGTGAAGGATGGGTTACGCCCTCGCTGTGAACCGGCACGTCGCGACGTCCGCTTTCGAGGGAAGAGAAGCGGCGCACTGCGCGCGATGCTCGCGCTACCTGCAACCGCCGTTCCCGAACGCGGGCGATTCTTACGTCGGCGTCATCCGCGGTCGCGCGCGGAGCCGGTCAGAACGAAGCGGCAGCAGCAAGCGCGCACGCGTGCTCGCCCAGCGCCAATACCAATTCGCAACAGGAGCCTCCTGTCCTCGCTCGCAAGCGAGCCAACCAGGCGGATGCGGCGGATGCGCCGGATGTACCGTCGGCCCCGCGGGGCCGCGCGAGTCAACCGGCCTCGCCGGCCTGATGGCGCTCGCGGCAGTTCTCCTCGCGCGGCGCACGCTCGATGGCGTCGCGCGCCACGACGTGCCGGACGCAGACGTGCGCGGCGCCGTCGCATGTCTTCGTCGGCGGCGCGACCGTAGCCACGATCTGCGTCCCGAGCGCTCGCAATGTAGGCCCGCGCGCCACGACGTGTCGTTGTTCGCCGTGCCCGTCCGCATGGGGGTCCACGCTGGTCCGCAGATCGACCAGGGCTGTGCCCATCTTCGCGATGGGCATGCGCCCTGCTACCCAGCTCCCCAACGGGGGCCCGCAAATGCGCCCTCGCTTGCGGAAAGGAACAACCATGCTCTGTATCAGAAACCTGATGACGATGACGCTGGTCGCCGTGGGGAGCCTCACGCTCGGTGCATGCACGGCGGACTCGACGAGCGACGACGCGTCGTCGGTCGCGTCGCCCATCAGCAACGATGACGGGCGGGACGGCAAGGACCGCAGGGACACGAGAGACGACGGCAAGGACCGCAGGGACACGAGGGACGACGGCAAGGACCTTCGCAGGAACGACAAGTTCGATCGCAAGGACGACGACCGACGCAACGACGACGACCGACGCAACGACGACTGCGGGGACCGCCGCAAGGGCGACTTCAGGGACTCGCGCAAGGACGGCTGCGATGATCACAATCGGCGCCGGGACAACCGCGACGGCAAGACCTGGTAGTTAGCATGCGACGAAGCGCTCTCCCGCTGCTCTTTCTCCTCTCCTGCGCCTCGGCGCAGGAGGCAGGAGAGCGCTTCGACGCAACTCACGCGCCGTTCACGAGCGTGCACGCCACCCTGCTCGACTTCGAGCTCGACGGCACGCTCGTGGCGGACTCCCCGGATCCAGATGCGATCCGCAGGCAGATCGAGGCGCAGCTCCTGTTCACGGTCGGGCAGCTCAACGCCGAGAGCTCGGTCGGGCAGCTCGGGCACCTCCAGGTCTCGGCGGTCACCACGACGATCATCGAGGTGCCGCCGGTTCCCGCGCCCGCGCCCGCACCACGCTACGCCGTGACGTACCACGCGAAGCTACCGGTCGCCTGGGGTGGCGCGATGAAGCCGACGACCTACTCGTTCACCTTGCCGGCGAGACTCGGACAGGCCGATCAGCTCGCCTTCGCGACGAAGTACGGCGCGACCTGCGTCGACCCAACCGCGGGCACTGCCGACGCGGGCACGATGTTCCTCTTCTACCGGCCCGCGCAGCCCGGCTGCGTGCTGGCCGCCGCCGACGTCGCGAGGTTCGAAGCGACGGTCACGGACTCCGCGGAGAACACGCACGGGAAATCACCCGAATACCATCGCGTGTGGAGCGACAATGCGCTGGAGGTCGTGGCGATATTCACCCACGAGTATTCGACGCCGGGGCCCGGCGACGAAGGCGTGAACGCCTACGGCGACTTCGTGTGGAACGTGCACGAGTATCTCGGCCAGCTGCAACCGAATGACGCCAAGCGGAGCGAGCCGGCGGGATTGTCGCCGTCGGGTACTGCTGCCCCGAACGTGAGGCTCGCCGCGGCGCTGCCGGACGGACGAAGGATTGCGATCAACGTCAAGCTCGTCGGTCACGAGCTGGCGGGCGACGGCGCCGCGTTCGATGAGTGGTACGACGCTCTCACGCCAACGGCCGACGTCGTCCTTTACAACGGCCACGCGGGCCTCGGCGCAAACATTCGAACGCTCATGTCGAAGGGAACGTTCGTGCCGGGGCACTACCTGATCTGGTTCGCCAACGGCTGCGACACGTTCACGTACGTCGACCGTACGCTCGTGGATCGTCGCGCGCTCGTGAACGCGGACGACCCCGGCGGTACGAAGTACATGGACACCCTGACGAACGTCATGGCCGGCTACTTCAAGTCGCTCGGACCGACGTCGCTCACGTTGCTCCACGCGCTGCTCGACGCGCGCGACACGAGTCGCGCGCCGAAGCGCTACGAAGAGATCTTCCAGAACATCGATCCCTCACAGATCGTCGTCGTGACCGGCGAGGAGGACAACGTGCTCGAGCCGCTGCCGCCCGCCCCCAACCCAGGCGGAGAGGCGAGTGCCGCCGGCAACGGGATGCCATCCGCTGGCGGGGAACCCCAGAGCGGGGCCGCATCGCCCCCTGCCGCAGGGACACCCACGCAAGACGACGACGACGGCTGCTCCGTAGGGCGCGGCGTGCGTGGGAACCGGTCGGGGCGCGGCGCGTTCGGCCTCGTGCTGGCCACGCTCGCACTTCTTCGGCGGCGTCATCGCTCGCGATGACGGGGCTGACTGCGTAGCGCTCAGCTCGCGCGTGATGGCGGAGCCGGCTCGAGCGCGCCGAACGTGATCGCGTTGAGGAGCGCGCGCATGATCTCGCCTGCTGCGCGCTGCTCGGCGGCTTTCGCGGGGGCTCGCTTCGTCGCGCGCTTCGCGCGCTCCGCGCTCGCGGCGCCTCTGGTGCTCTCCTGCTTGCTGCGGCGGGGACGCGCCGTCGATTTGGCTGCCATGGTGCAGCACACCTGAGCAACGCCCGTGCCGCTCGTAGCGCGCAAGACACCGGCGGATTCACGGTCGCGCTCGTGTCTGCCTGCGTCAGCCGGGGCACAGTTCACCGACGGCGCGGGGTGATGTGCTGCAGCTCTGCGAGCAACTGGAAGTTCGGCTGACGCGGCGGGCGCAAGGAAATCAGAAGAACGTCTGCACGGTGCGCATCACGCGCTGCGGCTCGAGCGCGAACGTGAGCAGCGAGCCGTACACGGCGCCGGCGAAGTGCGCGTCGTGGTTCACGCCGTCGCGCGCGCGGTACGACGCATACGCGCTGTAGGCGAGATACCCGATGCCGTACGCGTAACCGGGGATCGGGATCGGCAGGAAGAACAGGCTCAGCTTCAGGCCCGGCACCAGCAGGATGCCGCTGAAGATCACCGCCGCCACCGCGCCAGAGGCGCCCAGCGAGTTGTACTTCGGGTTCTTGCGATGACGGATGACCGTCGGCACGTGCGCGACGATGACCGCGCTCACGTACAAGAGGAGGAATTGAATCGGCCCGAGGACCTTCACCACCTGATCGGCGAAGAAGTAGAGCGTGAAAAGGTTGAAGACGAGGTGGCTCGCATCGGCATGCAGCCACCCTGCCGTGAGCATGCGATGGACCTGGAAGCGCTCCACCACCAGGTACGGATTCATCAGGAACGCGTACTTCAGCGGCTTGACGATCCACGCGAGGACGGTCACCACCACGACCGACGCCATGACGAGCATCGGGATCGTGAGCTCGAACGCCGGGGTCGTCGCTGCGGGGTGGGGCACGGTCATGCTGGTGAGACCTTACTCGGGCGTGTCGCCGGCAAGCCAGCGCCAGGCTGTCGGAGGCACGACATCCGCGTCCGGCCCCGGCAGCGCGACCATGGGCGTTGCCGTCGGATCACCCCCCGATCGTGGCGCGGCGGTCACACTCGTCGCCCGTGCGGGCCTCCCACAAGCGCTCGGAATTTGCGCGAAATCACGAAATTCGAGGAGGTTTGCATCGGACGCTCCGTAGAACCGTCCGAGCTGAGAGCCGTTCTCTGCCTCAGGCACGACTTCTGCTCCTTGGGGAACCGACCATGCGATTGACCCGTCTCCTCGTCCTCGCTTCCGCGCTCGCCGCGACCGCCCTCGTCCCCACGATCGCCCAGGCCGACGGTGAGGCGGCGCCCGATCCCGCGAAGGATCCGCAGGTCGCGCGCCTCCTCGAGGCGAAGAAGACGTTGAACTGGAACCACGCGCTCGGCGCGAACAAAGATCGTTACGGTCACGCCGAGGCCCTCGTCGAGGCGACGGCCGATCAGGTCGCGAAGACCGCGACGGAGTTCGGCAAGTACCGCGAGCTGCATCGCAAGTTCAAGACGGCGCGCGTCGTCGGCAAGGAGGGCAACCTCACCGACGTGTACATGCGCTACCCGGTGCAGATCGGACCGATGACGATCGAGCTCTACGAGGTCATGCGCTTCCAGCCCGATCGCACGAACGGCGGCACGCACACGATCGAGGCGCACGGCATCAAGGGCGACATGAAGCGCGGTCACACGATCATCACGGTCAAGCCCGTCGATGCGAAGCACTCGCTGCTCACGATCGACGTGCTCCTCGTGCCGACGCTGCCCGCCCCGCAGTCGTACGTCGACGAAGAGCTCCGCGACGGCGCCGAGGACTTCGTCAACGGCATCCGCGATCGGTCGCAGCCGAAGTCGGGCCCGGTCGTCTCGCTCTGATCGTCGCGGATCAGTCGAGCGTGACGTCGTCGATGTTCACGTCGTAGGTCCCGCTCGTATTCCCCGTGAAGGGCAGGCCGACCGAGAGCGTCGCGCCGGTGCTCACCACGATCGGGATCGCGACGTCGAGCTTGATGGCGCCGTCGATGCTGACGACGAGACGGCCGTTCGCGAGGTCGACGTCGAACGCGGCACGGACGAACGTCGACGCCGTCTTGTCGAGCAGAGCCCGGACGTCGTCCGGGAACTGACGCTGGACACTGAGCGCACCGCCGTTCGTGGCGATGAGCGCGAAGAAGTACCGTTCGAAGCCGGCCGGCGCCGGGTCGAGCTCGAAGTCGACGAGATCCACCTCGCCGTTCGGGTTGTTCGACGTTTCGACCTTCACCATCGCGGAGAACCGGTAGCGCTGCGCGCCGGGGAACGTCTTCTCCACGTACGACTCCCGGCCGGCCGCGTCCGGGCCGGCGACGACGCGCAGCGAGCTCGGGCCCGAGACGTAGTGCTGGGTGTCGAGCGCCAGCGGACCGAGGTCCTCGTGCTTGGTCGGCCACTCGGCGCTGGGCGAAACGCCGTCGAAGAATGCGCAGAAGAGATGTGCGCAGCCTCCGTCGACTTTGTCGGCCTCGCTGGCGGCGTCGGTGGGGGTGCCGCCGTCGAGCGCCGTGCCTGCCTCGCCGTTCGTGCCCGTGCCGGCGTCTGCGCCTTGCGTCTCGACGGCGCCGAACGATCCGCACGCAACATGGAGCACGCACGCGAGCGCGACGACGAGAACGAGGAGGAGCCGGTGCGCGCGCATGTCCTTAAGTGATAGCGGAAGCTCAGAGCGCCGCAGTGAACTCCCGGCCGAACTCGGTGGGCGACGGACGATCCGCCGGCTCGCGCGCCGTGGCGGCCCGCAGCAGCTTCGCGATCGCGGCCGGATAGGGGCGTAGCCGCTCCGCATCCTCGAAGGCGTCGCGGCGCATGTGGGCGATGATCCGGTCACGCGGGTTCTCGACGTCGTCGAAGAACGCGCGCCCGGTCGTCACGTTGTAAATCGTGCCTGCGAGCGCGTAGATGTCGGAGCGCGGATCGAGCTCGACGGGATCGAGCACCTGCTCGGGGGCGATGTACCCCGCGGTGCCGGCGACGAAGCGCCCGCTCGCATCGGCGGGCACGCGGATCGCGCGCACCATGCCGAAGTCGATGACGACGGTCGAGAGCGGCGGCGCGAGCGCAGGATCGCGATGCTTGTTGGGGTCGAACCGCTCGCCGCCTCCGAGCGGGAGACGGAGCCAGAGGTTCGCCGGCTTGATGTCGCGATGCACGAGCCCGGCGCTGTGCAGCGACGCGAGGCCCGCGCACGAG
>JAQBQJ010000515.1 GCA_028287065.1 Labilithrix sp.
TCGTCTCGATGACCTCGGCGAACTTCGTGGTCGGCTCGAAGTCCGTCTTGTAGAGGAGGCGCTCCCAGATGCGGTCGTAGGCGCGAGGCGTGGCGACCACGAGCAGCGCGGCGACGGCGCCGACACCCGCGAGCCACTTGCCACGAGCTGCGCCGCGCAGGTCGGAGAGGAACACGAGCGACGCGACGAGCGTGAGGCCGACGAGCGCGATGGCCTTGCCGATGGTCTGCAGCGGCCAGATGTCGAAGAAGACGAAGCCCGTGAGCAGGCTGCCGGCGGCCGAGCCGACGATATTTGCAAGATACACGTAGCTGAGACGTTGGCCCGCGCGGTCGTCCGGAGCGATCCCGAAGTGCGCGACGAGCGGCAGGATCGCGCCGAGCAGGCCGGCTGCGATCACGACGAGACCCAGCGCGACCGGCCAGTCGCCGCCGGTCTTCGCCGTGAAGGCGAAGAACGGAACGACCGCCCACGCGACGACGTTCGCGACGAGGGCGAAGAGCGCGAGCGCACGGAGCTGGCGGGTGTCGCCGCTGTTCGCGTCGTCCTTGCAGAACGCGCCGGCGACGCGCGAGCCGACGGCGAGGCCTAGGAGATACGCCGCGAGCAAGAGCCCGAACGCACCGGGCAGGCCCCAGCTCTCGAACGCGATGACGCGGTACCACACGATCTCGTACGAGAGCGCGATGAACCCGCTCACGGCCGCGACGACGAGCGAGAGCGCGAAGCTCATTCCGCCGCCTCGGACTCGGTCGCGGCCGCGGTGAGGACCTTCGCGATCTCGGCGGGCCTCTGCGAGCGGCGATGCGCGACGTACGCGAGCAGGCTGACGGTGACGTTCAGCAGCGCAGCGACCTGGACCGTGCCCTTGAGCCCCGCGCTCTTCATCACGAAGAGCACGGCTGCCGCCGATGCGAACGCCGAGCCGAGCGTGTTCACGAAGTAGAGCGTGCCGACGCTCTTGCCGACGTTCTTGCTCGAGCGCACGAGGTGGGCGACGAGCAGCGGCAGCGTGCTGCCCATGAGGAGCGTGGGGACGAGGACGAGGAGGAACGTGACGAGGAATGTCGCGAAGGCGCTCATGCCGAGCGTGGCCTCGCCGACCGCGTGGAACACCGACAGCGACACGGCGCCGAACAGGCCGATGCCGAGCTCGACGAGCGAGAACATGAGGAGGACCGGGCGCTTCGGGTCCTTCGACACCGCGCCGCCGGCGACGCTCCCGACGCCGAGCCCGAGCATGAACGCCGTGACGACCATCGTCACGCTCTCGATGTTGATCCCGTAGATCGCGTAGAGCGCCCGCTGCCAGACGATCTGATAGAGGAGCGCGGCGAAGCCCGAGAGCAGGAAAACCGCGTAAATCCAGGCCCGCATGGGGCGGCAACCTACTACAAAGCGCGGCCTAGCTCGCCCAAGAAGTACTCGCAGTCGGTCACGATCCCCACGGCCTGCTGGGTCCCGCGGTCGACGAGCTTGATGACGGTGTCCGCGTCGGTGTCGACGCAGAACGTCGCGACGCTCGCCGGGAGCATGTTCCCCGTAGCGATCCCGTGGAGGGTCGTCGCGACGATGATCGCCACAGTGACCCCGCGGACCCGCTCGCGCATGGCGTCGGCGGCGGCGACCGTGTCGGTGATGACGTCCGGGAGCGGGCCGTCGTCGCGGATCGAGCCCGCGAGGACGAACGGGATCGGCGTCGTGATGCACGCGTGCATGATGCCGCGCGTCACCAGGCCTTCCTGCACCGCGCGCGCGATGGAGCCGGCACGGCGCACGCGATTGATGGCGCGCAGGTGGTGCTGGTGACCATGCGGGACGCTCGCGCCGCGCTCGAGATGGAGGCCGAGCGACGTGCCGTACATGGCCGCCTCGATGTCGTGTGCGGCGAGCGCGTTCCCGGCGAAGAGGACGTCGATCCATCCCGCGCGGATCAGCCGCTCGAGCACCGGCGCGGAGCCGGAGTGGACGATCGCAGGGCCGCCGACGAAGAGCACCTTGCCTCCGGCCGCGTGCGCCGCGCGTATCGCATCGGCGACCTCGGCGACGAGCCTCGCCTTCGGGCGCTCGGTCGAGACGCCGGACGACATGAAGCGAAATGCCTCGGTGTCGGTCGCGGTCGCCGTCGCGCCGGGAACGACGATGCGAACGCCCGCGTCACCGACGACGATCGCGTCGCCTTTGCGGACCGCGTGCATCGCGCAGGCCTCGGCGCGCCCGCCGGCCAGCCGCACGCCGACGTCCATCTCGATGTCTTCGACCTTCACCCACGCGCCGCCGATCCGGACCTCGGTCGGCAGGTTGGTCGTCGCGTAGAAGCCCTCGGGGAAAACGCCGTCGAGCTCCGCCACCGCTACGGCGGCATCGTCGGGTGACATGGGCGTCATGCTACCGCGCCCGAACCGACGCGCCGCCAAGGACGAAAGCGCTCGGGGGTTCGCCGCCGCCAACACGCGCGCGATGGGGTGTGCATGGGGTCGCACCAAGCTCCCGGAATGGTTGAAAGAAATTTTTCCCTCCGCGTCCCCACCGGAGCGGGCCTGCGAAGGCTCCCCGCCGCGCGAAAGGCGAATTTGTTTTACACCGTAAAACTGCGTGATGCCTCGGAAAGTCAGGCCTCTCGCGAGGCGCGTCGTGGCGCGAGGCGGATCGCGCGTGTACATTCCGCGCGCCTTGTCCACGACCCGTCGCTTCCCCTCCGCCGCATCCTCGCTTTCTCTCTTCCTGCTGCCGCTCACGGCCGTGCTGGGCCCGGGCTGCTCGAGCAGCAAGGACGACGCGGGATCGTCGCCCGGCATCACGGTCGCCTTCGATCCCGAGGCGAGCTTCGCGGCGGAGAACGCGTTCTTCGATTTTCCGTATCCGTCGGACCTGCGCCTCACCGCGCAAGGAACGCCGGACGTGGCGGCGTTCCCGGATCCGGGCGTCGCGATCCTCGGCGGCCTCAAGAAGGCAGCGCAGGAGCGGCGCGGGTTCCCGATGGTGCCGGCCGCATACTTCAAGTTCACGGCGAAGCTCGCGTTCCGCGCACAGGAGCAGCTCGTCGAAGGCGGCGTGAAGGCCCCCGTGCTGCTGCTCGACGTCGACCCGTCGTCGCCGGAGCGAGGCACCGCATATCCCGTCGTCGCCGAGACGCCGTTCGCCGATCCGTACGTGCCGGAGAACCTGCTCTCGATCGCGGCGCGGCCCGGCATCGTCCTCGCGCCGAACCGGAAGTTCGCGTTCGTCGTCACGCGCGCCGTCGGGATGGAAGCCGGCGGCGAGCCCAAGGCGCCTTCGATGCTCGCGGCGCTCGCGCGTGGTGAGGTGCCGGCCGGCGGCGGCGCGAAGAGCGCGCAGCTGAAGGATCTCTACGCGCCGCTCTGGGAGACGCTCGACAAGGTCGGCGTGCCCCGCGGCGACGTCGTCGGCGCGACGGTGTTCACGACCGGCGACGTGGTCGCCGACAACGCGGCGCTCGGCGATCTCGTGGTGAAGGCGTACACGCCGGAGCTCACGGACCTCACGCTCGAGGCCGACCCGCAGAACAAGCAGCCTGCGCTCTGCCACGTGCGCGCGAAGATCGTGCTGCCGCAGTTCCAGAAGGGCATGCCGATCTTCCCGACCGAGGGTCTCTTCGACATCGGCGCGGACGGCGTGCCGGTGAAGCAGCGCGACGAGACGGTGCCCGTGTCGATCGCGATCCCGCGCATGCCGATGCCCGTCGGCGGATATCCGCTCGTCCTCTACTTCCATGGCTCGGGCGGCGTGTCGCGGCAGGTCATCGACGGCGGCGACGCAGGCGATCCGCCCGATCGCTGGCCGGCCGGCATCGTGGCGGCGCACGGGTTCGCGTCGGCGGGACAGGCCCTGCCGATCAGCCCCGAGCGCGTGCCCGGCGCGAAGGACATCGACTACATCAACGTGAACAACCTCGTCGCGATGCGCGACACGTTCCGCCAGGGCATCCTCGAGTCGCGCATGTTCCTCGCGGCGCTGTCACGCGTGCACATCCCGCCGGCGGTGCTCGCGGGCTGCACCGGCCCCACCCTGCCCGCGGGCGAACCCGACTACCACTTCGCCGACAACCCGCATGCGCAGGGTCAGTCGATGGGTGGAATGTACACAAATCTCGTCAGCGCCACGGAGCCGCGCATCAAGCTCGCCGTGCCGACGGGCGCCGGTGGGTACTGGGTCTACTTCATCCTCAAGACGTCGACGGTGCCCGGCGCCGCGTCGTTCGTGCAGCTCCTGCTCGGCACGTCGGAGAAGCTGTCGTTCCTCCATCCGGCGCTGCAGCTCGCGGAGACGGCGATCGAGCCGATCGACCCGATGGTGAGCGCGGCGCGCGTCGCCCATCGGCCGCTCCCGGGTCATCCGGCGCGACCGATCTACGAGCCGGTGGGGCTGAACGACTCGTACTTCCCGACCGTGATCTACGACGCGATGGATCTCGCCTATGCGCATCCGCGCGTCGGCGACGAGGTATGGCCGACCATGCGCGACGCGCAGAAGCTCATCGGCCTGGACGCGCCGGCGACGTATCCGGTGAAGGCGAACCTGAAGTCGGTGGACGGAACGCCGTACACGGGCGCGATCGTGCAGTACGCGCCGGACAACTACGACGGCCACGGCATCTACCGGAAGCACCCGTCGGTCATCTACCAGTACGGGTGCTTCCACGCGTCCTTCCGCAAGACCGGCACGGCGGTGATCCCGGCGCCGGCGCCGATGGGAACGCCCTGCGCGGAGTAGAGACGAGAGTCCGGTTCACGGATCACGGTTCACGGCCACGGATCACGGCTCTCGCCCGTGATCCGTGACCGTGATCCGTGAACCGTGATCCGATCCTCGTGATTTCCCCAGCAACTGCGCTAGAGAACGCCTGCACCATGGCGTCCTCTCCCCGCAAGCCCGAGCTCCTCGCGCCCGCCGGCGATCGCGCGTCGCTCGAGGCTGCGGTTCGCGCAGGCGCGGACGCCGTGTATTTCGGCCTCCAGGGCTTCAACGCTCGCGCTCGCGCCACGAACTTCGACGCCGCCGAGCTCGCGAGCACCATGCGCTGGCTCCACGAGCACGGCGCGCGCGGCTACGTCACGCTCAACACGCTCGTGTTCGACGCCGAGCTGCCCAGCGTCGAGGCCGCGGTGCGCGCCTGCGCCGAGGCCGGGGTCGATGCCGTCATCGTCCAGGACCTCGGCGTCGCGCGGCTCGCGCGCGCGATCGCTCCCGGTCTCGCCATCCACGCCTCCACGCAGATGACCTGCACGGACGCGTCGTCGGTCGAGCTCGCACGCGAGGTCGGCGCTACGCGCGTGATCCTCGCGCGTGAGCTCTCGCTCGACGACATCGCGAAGGTCCGCGGCGGAACCGACGTCGAGGTCGAGGTCTTCGTCCACGGCGCGCTCTGCATCTCGTACTCGGGCCAGTGCCTCACCAGCGAGGCCATCGGCGGACGCAGCGCGAACCGAGGCGCATGCGCGCAGGCGTGTCGCTTGCCCTACGAGCTCGTCGTCGACGGCGAGCTCGTCGACACCGCCGATCGCGCGTACCTCCTCTCGCCCGAGGACCTCGAGACGTCGGCGCTCGTGCCCGATCTCGTGAAGCTCGGCGTGTCGTCGCTGAAGATCGAAGGTCGCCTCAAGGGGCCCGAGTACGTCGGAGCCACGACACGCCTGTATCGCAAGGCGATCGACGCTGCGACCGGCACCGGCACGGCGCCGACCGAAGAGGAGCGCAGCGCCGCGCTCCAGACGTTCACGCGCGGCTCCGGGCCCGGCTTCTTCCCCGGCGCCGACCACCAGCGGCTCGTCGAAGGACGCGCGTGCGATCATCGCGGCCTCGAGATCGGCGTCCTCCGCAGCGTCGAGCCGTTTCGCGGGCGCGTGTCCGTCGTCGTCGATCTCGATACCGAGCTGGCAAAGGGCGACGGCATCCTCGTCGAGGGCGGCTTCGCCAGCGAGGGCGAGGTCGGCGGCCGCGTGTGGGCGATCGCCGTCGATGGTCGCGAGGTCGAGCGCGCGCCCGCCGGTACGACCGCGTACGCGTGGCTCGGTCCCGACGTGAAGCTCGACGTCGACCACCGCGCCAACGCCGACGCTCGCGCCAAGGCCGACGCCCGCGCGAACCGCAACTCGGACGCGCATCGCGCCGACGACACGAAGGCCCGCGCCGCCGGCCGCCGCATCTTCCGCACCAGCGCGCCTGCGCTCGCGAAGAAGATCCTCGGCGACCTCGCGCATGCTCCTGCGCGCACGAAGCTCGACATCCGCATCGCCGGCCGCATCGGAGAGCCGTTCGTGCTCGAAGGCCGCACCGACAGCGGCAAGCTCGCGCGCATCACCGGCGACGCGATGATCGAGCAGGCCCGCTCGGCGCCGCTCAACGAGCCCGCGCTGCGCGAGAAGCTCGGCAAGCTCGGTGACTCGCCCTACGAGCTCCGCGCGCTCGACGTCGCGCTTCCCACCGGCACGATCGTCCCTGTCTCGTCGCTCAATCGCGCCCGCCGCGCGCTCGTCTCGGCGCTCGCCGAGAGCGCCGCCGTCCAGCATGCCACGACGCGTGCATCCTACACGGAGCTGCTCGCGACCGCGCTGCCGCCGCCGGATCGCAAGCCGAAAGCGGGCCTGTTCGTGCTCTGTCGCAACCTCGAACAGGCGACGGCCGCCGTCGAGGCCGGCGCGGACGGCGTGTACCTCGACTTCCTCGAGCTGACCGGCACGGGCGAGGCGCTGCGTGTCCTCCGCGAGCGCGGAGCGTTCGTCGGCGTCGCGCCGCCGCGCATCCGGAAGCCCGGCGAGGAGAAGATCGATCGCTACGTCGCGTCGCTCGCGCCCGACGCCATCCTCGTCCGCGGCCTCGGCGCGCTTCGTGAGCTTTCATCACCGGGGATGAACGCGTTCATCACCAGCGATGAACGGCGCCCGGTCGCCATCGGCGATTTCTCGCTCAACGTCACGAACCGACTCACCGCCGCCGAGGTGCTCGGTCGTGGGCTCGCCGCCTTCACGCCTTCGTTCGATCTCGACGCCGCGCAGCTCATCGAGCTCGTGTCGGCGTCGGCTGCCGGTCCCGCGTTCGGGCCGTGGGCCGAGGTCATCGTCCACCATCCGATGGCGCTCTTCCACATGGAGCACTGCGTGATCGCGGCGCTCCTCTCGGAGGGCAAGGACTACCGCACGTGCGGCCGCCCGTGCGATCTGCACCAGGTCTCGCTGCGCGATCGCGCCGGGATGGACCATCCCGTCGAGGCGGACGTCGGCTGTCGCAACACCGTGTTCCATGCGCGACCGCAGAGCGCCGTGCAGCTCCTTCCGCAGCTCGCCGCCGCGGGCGTGACGCGCTTCCGTATCGAGCTCGTACGCGAGAACGCCGCCGACGTCGCGCGGCTCGTCGCTGCCTATCGACGCGCGATCGAGGCCCCCGCTCGCGCTCACGACGTATGGGCCGAGCTGCGCACGGGAGACACCGGCGGCGGCTACGGCGTCGTGAAGGGATCGCTCCGCATCGTGAGCTGATCGCGTTTTCGCCCTATTTTCCCTGACGGCGACCTGTCATCCGTTTGATTCCGCGACGGCGAGCCGAACAGGCTTAGCTTGCTGGGATGCGCTCATTGCTCGTCCCCGCGGTCGCTCTTCTCGGTGTCTTCGCGTTCGCGTGCTCGCCGAGCACCACGGGCTCGGGCGTCGGCCCCGGCGGCGGCGCGACGACGGCGGACGGCGGCGCGGGCGCGACCGGCGCGAAACCCCTCAGCTGCTCGGGCATCTTCGACTGCGCCGGCGCGTGCGCCGACGACAAGGCCTGCGAGGACAACTGCCTCGCGCAGGGCTCGCCTGCGTCGCAGGACGCAGCGAACGGCCTCGTGAAGTGCGCGACGGACAACGCGTGCGCGGACGCCGACTGCTTCAAGACGAACTGCGAAGCGGAGCTCCAGGCATGCGCGTCCTCGTCGAGCGCGTCGGGCGAGACGTTCGACGGCACGGCGCCGGCGGGCAACGTGCCCGCCGAGCTCGTCGGCAAGTGGCACAGCCCGGACGAGGTCTACGAGTTCCGCGCCGACGGCACGGCCAGCTACTACACGCAGTCGAAGACATCGGGCTGCTTGACCACGAGCCTCGAGAACGGCACCGCCGTCGCGAACGGCGACAGCCTCACGATCTACTTCACGAGCCGCGTCCACAAGGTCTGCGACACGCAGGGCGACGAGCCCTACACGCCGAAGAGCGTGCCGTTCAAGTTCCGCGTCGACCCCGCGACCGAGACGCTGAAGCCGATCCTCCGCTTGCAGGAGCTCAACTGCCGCTACTCCGATCCGGCAGCGGCCGAGATGTACTGTCGCGTCGGCTACGACAAGGAGTGATCGCGCGATCGATCTCCGCTGCGCGGTCCACCTGATGCATCACGCACGACGCAGGAGGTCCGTCATGCGTCATGTTCTCTTCGTCTCTTCCGTCGTGCTCGCGCTCACCGCTGCGTGCGCGCAGCGCTCCACCGATCGCGATATGCAGCCGAATCCCGGCACCGGATACACGGTGACGACGACGGGCGCGGAGATCGTGGGCCGTGACAATCCCGGCGCGGTCGAGGCAACACCGGCGAGCATCGACGACGTCGCGACGCGTTTGGCTGATCAGATCTGCGACCGCGAGGTGCGTTGCCACGCGGGCCAGCGGAGCGCCGGCGATTGCCGCCGCGCGAACCTCGACCGTACGAAGGCAGAGCTGTACGCGTGGCGCTGCTCTCCCGCCGCGATGCGAGCGCGCGCAGAGCGCTGCCTCGCGTCGATCGGCGCCGAGCCGTGCGAGCTGAATCTGTCGTCGCGCGCGTCGCTCTGTACGAGCAACGTGGCGTGTGACGCGGACGTGCGCTGAGGATCGACCCCGGGAGCTCAGTCCTCGTGGCGGTCCTTGTGATGCTTCTTCTCGTGCTTGTGGGCCTTCACCTCGGCGCGCGTCACGAGGCCGTCGCCATCGGTGTCGATCTCGTGAAGCTTCGCGATCAAGCGATCGGGTAGGCCGGGAGGAAGCGACGCGATCGTGATGACCTTGTCCTTCGCACCGTCCATGCGATCGAGCACCTTGAACTTGTGATGATGGTGCTTGTGGTGGCCGTCGTTGTCGTGGTCCTTGCA
>JAQBQJ010000569.1 GCA_028287065.1 Labilithrix sp.
TTCGTGCGCGGCGAGACCACCGCGCCCGGAGGTCCGGAGATGGCGTGGGCACTCAGCGACGCGTGGGGCAAGAACGCGCCGCTCACGAGCGAGCCGTTCTGGAAAGACGAGCGCCTCGTCGTGCGGAAGCCCACCGACGTGCCGTTCCGGGCGGCCGTACGAAACGTGTTCGGCGAGATGATGCGCGACCTCGAGCCGTGGCCCGCGGCGACGTACGACGCGATCGATCTCGGTGAGTACCTCCGCGCGCATCCGGAGCTCGGGAGCGGCGACTGGCTCGTGGTCACGAACGCGCGAGGCGAGCAGCTCGTGCTCTCGCGCAGCGAGATCGACCGTAAAAAGCCGGTGATCGTGGTCGGCATCGACGACGAGCGGAACCTGTTCCGGCTCTTCGTCACGTACAACGTCCATCGCACGTACTCGTGGAAGCCCGAGACCGACCCGCGGCCCCTGCTCGTCCGGCACATCGGAGCGTTCCTTCACGTGCCCGGCGGCGCCGAGGGCCTGCACGTCGCGACGCTCGCGGACTTCGCGCTCACGACGTCGAGCTTCCATCTGACCGACGAGGATCCGCTCGCGACCGCACGCACGCTGCCGAAGCCCGTCGTGGCGACACTCACCAACGAGCAAGGCTGCTTGCAGTGCCATGCGCTGCGCGGCGAAGGCGCGCGCGCGCACCATCTACGCGCGTCCGACGGCAAGATCGCCGAGGCGCACGGGCTCGCGCTCGAGGAATATCCGCGCGACGTGCTCACGCGCTTCCTGTTCGATCAGGATGCGGTCTCGAAGAGCTTCGGCGTCGGGGCTCTGCACGTGGACGAGGCGACGGCGAAGCAGCTCTTCGCCGAGGTCTCGCGGTGAGTCGACGAGGTCACTTGAAGAAGTTCTGGACGGTCCAGATCCGGCCGCCCGGCATCGCCTCGAAGCCGCACGATGCGCGGCTGTACTTCGTGCTCGTCATGTTGTCGTAGTGCCCGCCACCGGGCCCTTCGTCGAACATCTGCTGGAGGCACTTCGTGAGGACGTCCTCGACGGACGCGCCGGGATAGTTCGGACACGCGTTCTGCGCGCGCTCTCCGCATTTCCCGAAGGTGCCGTGCGCGCGGTTCGAGCGAGCATCGAGCCGTGACTCCTCGTCGTCGCACCCTTCGGAGGACGGGTCGCGCGCCACCGGACCGACGCGCACGCGCGCACGATACGCGTTGATGCGCTCGACGCAGGTCTGACGAGCGGCGGCGAACGGATCCGACGAGGGACCCGGAAGCGGCGCAGGCGGCGGTACGGGGAACGGCGGTGGCTGCGACGGAGTAGGTCCCGGCGTCGGAGGCGGAGGCGTCGGCTGCGGGCTCGCCCCTCCGTTCGGCCAGCACGTGCCGCCGAGCGGTGAGGGCGCACAGACCGAGCCGCGCTTGCACTGCGAGGCGTCCGAGCAGCCGCCGCAGCGTCCACCGATGCAGTGGCCGTAGGCGCACTGGAGATCGTTTTCGGTCGCGCAGAAGAAGCCGAACGCGGGCGTCATCGGCGCCGGCGCGTTCGATGCGGGCGCAGGCTGCGGGTACGGCGGGTAATACGCCGGCGGCTGCTGCGTCGGGTACGCGTACGGGTATGGGTAGCCGTAGGCGGGCTGCGGCGGCGGGTCTGCCTGCCGCTTGCACGCCGCGGTCGCGACGAGAGCGAGCGTCGCGAGCGTCGCGACGACGAGAACGCGATGCGTGACCCTCACGACAGCCATGCGCCTGTCGCGAGCGTAGCGTGTGGTCCGCGAACGCCATCTGTGAATCGTGCGCCCGGGTAGCGCGTCGTCGCGATCATGGTGAGCCTCTCGACGTGACGTAAACCATCGCGCTTTATTCAGATCGCCGGCGAGGCATCGCGCTTGCTGAGGCGCACGCATGACGAGGAGACGATCGGTCCTGGTCCTGGGCCTGGGCGGGCTCATGCTCTCGGCGATCTCGCGGGTCGCGGTCGCGGGACCGACGCACGTCGAGGCCGAAGGCTATGCGGGCTCGAGCGTCGGGCAATGGACGTGCGGGCCGACCGCACGCGCGAACTACGGCGGCGTGGGCGGAAACGTGCGGTTTTACACCGACGATCGCGCGCCGAAGCGTCCCGAAGAAGAGCCCCAGGGCGGCGCGCTCAAACCGGATCCGACCGAACAGACGCCGGAGCCGGCGGCGGAGCAGACGGAGACCGAGGACTCGCTCGACCTCGAGCCGCACGGGTTCTCGCTCGGCGCAGGAGGCGGCGCCGAGTACCGCGCGTACACGCGAATCGCGTGCAACGACACGCCGTGCTCGGCGCAGACCGATGCGATTCCGCCGACGCGCATGCTCGGGGCGGGCCGCGCAGGGTTCGGCTACGACTGGGACTACTTCGGGCTCCGCGTCGGCGCGCTCGTGTTCCAGCGCTGGGCGGACAACGACGACAAGTCTCTGTCCGCAACGGTGCTGCCCGACATCGACCTCCGCTTCGGACGTCGCGCCGGCTTCCACGGGGCGCTCGGCTTCGGCGCGTACAACCTGTCGACGATCTCGCGTCCCGGCGCGTACCTCGGCATGGGCTACGGCAGCGGACCGTGGGCCTTCGATCTCCGCGGCGGCGCGCACCTCACGTTCGACGATCAGGTCGGCATCCGCGGCGACGTCTCGATGCGCTACGCGGTCAGCCGCGTCGTCGCGCCGGGCCTCGGCCTCGCCGTGTCGAGCGCCGAGCAGCTCTCGCCGGAAGGCCGCCTGTTCGTGGTCTTCACCCCATGAACCAGGGTCGTTGAACGAACCAGGGTCAGGACGCGCGTGGCGCGGCGATCAGAAGATCGAGTTCGCGCAGTTCGGGAACGCCGTGAGGCAGCCCACCGAGAACTTCACGAGGTCCGCCTTCGTCGGAAGGACACACGTGCCGTCACGGTTCGTCATGCTGATCCACTTGATCAGGCGCTTGTCGTAGAGCCAGAGGTTCGAGTTCTGCTCCGACGGCTCGACGCCGGCCTTCGCGCCGGTCATGTCGTTGTTCCACTGCCAGAACGCGCTGACGCCGTGCTTGGCGCGGAACGCCTCGAGCTCGGGCGGCACGTCCTTCGCGAGGATGTCGTTGAGGACCTTGTTCGCCTCGGCCATGCACGCGCGCGACGGCTCGCTCGGCAGCACCGGCGGCGTCGCCTGCGGCTCGCCCTCTCCGTTGTAGCCCCATGCGAGCTCGGAGCCCTCGGTGCCGTAGACGTTGTTGCCCTTCTTCCACTGCCAGTACTCGAAGCCGCCGACGGTGAACTTTCCGACCTTCCCGGTGGGAACGTCGTCGGGCGCCTTCGCCGGACGGCAGACCATCTTGCCCTTCTCGGTCGTCGACGCGCACGTCGCCGGGCACGCGCAGGAATCGCCTGCGGGCGCTGCATCCGCCTCTCCGGCGGTCCCAGCCTCGTCGGACGTGGCTGCCGGATCGGTCGCTGCGGGCTCTCCGACCGGAGCGGTCTTGTTGACGACCGTCTCTGTGCAGGCGACGCCGATGACGGGAAAAGCGAGCAGAGCGATCGAGAGCAGTTTCTTCATTGTCATCCAGCCCCTTGTGGCCTCCCTACGCGCCGCGCAGTGCGAGAGGAGAGGGCGTCCACCTACACGGCGAGCAGCGCTCTGTCGAGGCGAGCTCCGCCGTTTTCTGCTGACGCGACGCATCAAGCGGGAAAGGTCGCGGGGTTGGCCGCGTCGCACCTTCGGAAGCGATCAGGGGCTCACGAGCACACACCGTCCGAGTGGTAGGGATGGTCCCTCGCACTGCAACGACAGCTCTCTTCCGCCTCCGCCCTGGAAGTAGGCGACGCGGATCGTGTGCGGTCCGCGGGCGAGGGCGATCTCGCCGTCCGCGTCGCGCGCGGCGTGCTCGCCGTCGTCCTCGACGACGCGCACGCCGTCGACGTCGACGAGCACGCCGTCGTCCGCATGCGCGACGAAGCGAAACACGCCGTCCTCGGGGACACGCAGCC
>JAQBQJ010000453.1 GCA_028287065.1 Labilithrix sp.
TCTGACCGCCGAAGACGCTCCCCAGCGCGTTGGCGTGTTGCGGGAGGACGTACTCGGTCATCTGCGTGCGGCTCCCGGACTGGGGGCGCGGCTCGGGCGGCATGCGGCGAGAGTATCTCCGAGATCCGAGAAGCCTGAGAAAAGCGCGAAAGCGCGAAGATTTTTTTGATCGCGACATGCGCATGGGAATCGCGTGTCTCGAACAAAATAATCTCTGCGCTTTCGCGCTTTTCTCGGACTTCTCGGACTCTCTTCCTCTTACGGATCACGGAGCCGGCAGCGTGCGCATGTCCAGGTTCCACGCGCCGCGGTCGCCGTTGTAGCCGTCGACCTGCACCCAGTACGTGCCTGCGTTCAGCGTGAGATCGAGGAAGCTCCGGCTCGCGTTGAAGCCGACATAGCAGGCGTTCGGGACCTCGGTGCCGGCGCACGTCGGGCCCTGACGTACGTCGAGAATCGTCGAGTACGACGAGCCGACCATGTCGAGGACGACGCGCTGCTTCTGCGGCAGCACCAGCTTCATGATCTGGTCCTTCGCGCCGTTGATGGGTTGCCCGGGAGCGTCGCAGCCGGCGTTGAAGTCGGCCGTGGCATTCGTCGTGTCGCCGATGAAGAACCCGCCGCTCGCAGGAAGCGAGAACGGCGCAATGCAGCTGTCGGAGGCGCCCACGCTCGTCGGCGGAACGCTCGGTCGCACCAGGACGGAGAGCTGCGCCGTCTGCCCGAGCTCGTCCGCGACGATGACGCGGTAGCTCCCGGCGGGGACCTTGCGCGCAGAGACGCGCTGCGGCGTCTGCCCCGTCGCGCAGCCCGGCGGCACGACCAGATCGGCGGTCCCGCATCCCGGACGGCTCAACGACACGGAGCCTTGCTCGTTGGTCGGGAACCGGCCGATGACGAGCACGTCGCTCTCGACGTCGAGATCGAGCTTGTACGCGGCGGAAGGACCGCCAGGCAGGCAGCCGTTCTTGACGAACGCTTCGTGCTTCGAGAGATCGACGGGGATCGGCGGCGCATTCGGGACGATCGCGGTCGCCGTGGCGCAGCTCTCGTTCGGCAGCGCCTGGGACACGGGGTACGTCTTCACGAGGACGCTCGCGTCGATCTGTCGGGTGCCCGCCACCGTGAAGAGGTGCTGTCCCGCCGAGAGGTTTCGAGCAAAGAGCGGCGGCACCGCGGCCGAGCGGCACTGCAGCTCGCCGGTACACGTGGCGTCACGCAGGCTGACGACCGGCTGCCCGCCGCCTTCGAGCGTCGACGCGAAGATCTGAACGTCGGCGTCCGCCGCGAGCGTGAACGAGTAGACGAGCTCTCCGGTGAGCGCCTTCGTGCAGGTGCTCGCCACGTCCTTGGCCGCGTCGATCAAGCGCACGGTGACCGGCGCGTCGATCGCGACGCCCTCCGGCGTCGAGCCGCACGACTCGTTCGCCGGCTTCGGGACGGCGTCGTGCAAATTGATCTTCACGTCGACCGCGCCGGCGAGCTGCGTGGTGACGATCGCGTAGACGATCGATCCGGCCGATGCGCCGCGCGCGATCGCACGCGCCGACGGCGAGCCTTTGATGTGGCCGCAGCCGAGGAGCGCGTCCTTCGACGTGCACGACGTCGCGGAGTCGGGCGTCGTCCCGCGGAGCTCCACGGCGACCTCGTTCTTCGAGCTCTGCGCGGTCGCCCATACCTCCACGTCCTGCGCGGCGCCCGGGGGCACCGTGATCTTCATCACGACGTCCTTCGAGGCGGTGGGCGTCTCGACCGTCGAAGGGCAATTCGTCTGCGGATAGTCGCGCTTCGCGGCGTCGGTCGAGAGGAAGTAGGTCCCCGAGCCCGGCACGACGAACGCACTCGTGCAGGTGTCGTTCGCGGGCTCCGTGCACGCGGCCTCGTCGGGGATGCCGTCGCAGTCGTCGTCCTTGCCGTTTCCGCACACCTCGAGATGGTTGCTGCCGACGTCGGGATCGAGATCGTCGCAGTCGCGCATGCCGACGCAGTGGTTGTCGGGATCGCCGTCGCCGTCGAGGTCACGTTGCGCGTGCTCGCATGCCTTCGTCGCGTTCACGCAACGATCCGTCGTGCACGGGTTGTCGTCCTGGCACGTGACGACGGGGCCGGGCGCGCATCCGAGGCGGATCACGCATTTCTCTCGTCCGTTGCAGTAGTCCTGATCGTCGCAGAGCGTGTCGTCGGGCACGTTCCGGCAGCGGAGCAGCGTCTTGTCGCAGCTGTCGAAGGTGCAGGGCACCTTGTCGTCGCACTGCGCGTCCTCCGTGCACGGACCGCCGAGCGTCTCGTCGACGTCGGGCGGGCGCTCGTCGGTCGCGTCGGCGTCCGCGCCGGCATCGAACGGTCGCGTGAACAGCTCCTTTGCGTCCGAGCCGCAGCCCGCGTGAGCGACCGCGAGCGTCAGCAGCGTCGCGACCAGCGTCGCGATCCGTCGAGCTCGCGAGGCGCGCACGCCTTCAGCCCAGCGCCTTTGCGAGCGGCACCTCGTGCCCGTTCGGGCAGGTCGCCTTGTTCGTGCGCTCCGCCTCGGCAAGGGCGACACGGATGGTGGCTCCGCATTTCGGGCACCGGACCTCGACGTCGTCTTCTTCGTCCTTGCTCGGCATGCCCAGAGCGTAGCAGAGGCGAAAGGCGCCTCACCCGCCCGAGAAGGCGCGGCTGTGATACGCATGGATCCGCTTGAAGAGGCTGCTTCCGCTGCGCGCCGTGCTCGTCACGGGCAAAGGCGGCGTCGGGAAGACGACCGTCACGGCATCGCTTGCCCGCTTCGCGGCGAGCCAGGGCAAACGTGTCCTCTGCGCGGAGATGGTCGGCGATCCCGCCGCGAGCTCCGCCCTCGCCGATGCGCTCGGCGTCTCCCGCCTCGAGATCGAGCCCGTCACCGTCGCGCCGAACCTGAAGGCGGTGTTGCTGGCGCCGCATCTCGGCCATACGCGCTTCCTGCGCGATGTCCTCCCGATGAAGCTGCTCGCGGACGCCGCGATGCGTTCGGCAGCGATCCGCCGCTTCCTCGCCGCGGCGCCCACGTTCCCGGAGATGGGTGTGCTCTACAGGCTGCTCGACCTGGTCCGCACGAAGCGCAGGGACGGCTCCGACGAGCACGAGATGATCATCGTCGACTTGCCGGCCACCGGCCATGCGCTCGCCCTCGCGCAGATCCCCGCATCGCTCTTGCGCGTGATCCCGACGGGGCCGATCGCGACGGCGGTGCGCGAAGGCCTCGATCTCCTCACGGATCGCGAACGCACCGGCGCGATCGTCGTGACGTTGCCCGAGACGCTGCCCGTGAGCGAGGCCCTCGAGCTCGTGAAGGGCATCCAGCTCCACGACATCCCGCTCGCGCAGGTCATGGTCAATCGCGTCCCGTTCGATCCGTTCAGCGAAGAAGAGCGCGCCGCCGTTCGAGGCATGCTCACGGGCCGTGCGCCCACGCTCGGAGAGCGCACGATGGAGCGCATCGATCGCGCGCGCGTCGCGCTCGCGCGGCTGAGCGGCGAGATCTCGGTCCCGATCGTCGCGCTCCAAGACGTATGGCTCGACGGGCCGCGCCTCGCCGAGGAGATGGCGTCGCTCATGGCCGTGGATGGCGCGGCATGAGCTCGAGGCCGCCCGACGTGCTCCCCGGTCTCCGCGATGCGGCCACGTTCGTCGATCCGCTCGTGCGCGAGAAGAAGGTCATCGTCTGCTGCGGCGCCGGCGGCGTCGGCAAGACGACCACCGCGGCCGCGATCGGCGTCGCGAGCGCGGTCCACGGCAGGCGCGTCCTCGTCCTCACGATCGATCCGGCGCGAAGGCTCGCCGAGGCGATGGGGATCCCGGAGGCGGCGCGCACCCCGTCGCCCGTCCCGCGCGCCAAGCTCGATCAGCTCGGCGTTCCCATTCACGGCGAGCTGTACGCCTGGATGCTCAGCCCCGAGGTCGTCTTCGAGTCGATGGTGCGTCGCCTCGCGTCCGACGAAGCGCGCGTGCAGGAGATCCTCGGCAATCGTCTGTACCAGCACCTCTCGAAGATCGTCGCGGGCATGCAGGAGTACACGGCCGCCGAGGCGCTCTACACGCTGTCGACCGAGGGAAACTACGACCTCGTCGTGCTCGACACGCCTCCTTCGAGGAATGCGCTCGAGTTCCTCGAGGCTCCGCGTAAACTTTCGATGTTCCTGGACGAACGCGTGATCGGCGTGTTCCTGCCGAAGAAAGGCGCGTTCATGCGTGCCGCGTCGGATCTCATCGAGCGCGTCTTCTCGCGGGCGTTCGGCGAGGGCTTCTATAAGGACCTGCAGGGCTTCCTGGGCGCTTTTTCGGGCATGTTCGGCGGCATGCGCGCCCACGCCGAGGCCGTGCGGAAGCTGCTCTCCTCGGACGAGGCCGCCTTCTTGCTGGTCACGAGCCCGGAGCCGGCAGCGCTCGCCGAGGCGTCCTTCTTCCAGTCCAAGATCAAAGAGCTCGGCCTTCCGTTCGCGGGCTACGTCCTCAACCGAAGCTGGGCTTATACCCGCGGTTTTCTAGGGCCGGAGACGATCCAGCTGCCTCCCGGCGCGGGCGAGATGGAGCGGGTCGCGCTGAAGAAGCTCGGCCAGCTCGCGGACGCCGAACGATGGCGTGCGCAGCGCGATCGGGACCTGCTTGCACGGCTCCGGATGGAGACCGAGTCGGGATCGGCGATCGCTACGCCTCACCTCGGTGGAGCCGTCGAGGACCTGGTCGGTCTGGGGACACTTGCACGTAACCTCGTACGCATCGAAAGTGCCTGATAGTCTGCGAGCGGGTGGGATGGTCCTGCTCGCCATGCTTCGCATGCCCGCGTACGCGCGCCCATGAAGGCCGTCGACTTCTACAAGCTCCCACGCGCGATTCAGGACCGATTCGTCGGCTCCGTGATGAGCGGCTTCCCGCCCGCTCCTCTGCTCGCCACCAAAGGGGCAAAGCCGACGAAGCTCGTCTGGCTCCTGCTGACGGGCGTCTGCTTCGTCGGGCTGATCGTCGTCACGCGCGTCGGATACGGCTCGCTCGACAGCTCCCTCGCGCTGCACTCGGCGAAGGCGCTGATCCTCTACGCCGCCCTGATCTTCGGCCTGGCGTTCGGCCTCATCCAGGCGTTCGCGCGCCTCGTTCGCGAGCGCGCTCTCCCCTACGCCGCCGGGATCTATCTCTTCCCCGCGTGCCTCATCGACGCGCGCAGCGACCAGTTCAAGGTGTACTGGACGCAGGACCTCGCGAGCGTCGACGTCCAGGGCGGCGCCGTTCGCGTCGCGTTCTCGGGCGGCACGCAGTTCCTCTTCGCGTGCACCGATCCGGCGCAGGCCGCGACCATCGTCTCCGAGGTGCAGAGTGCACGCGATCGCGCGATGCACGCGAAGGCGACCGAGGACCCGAAAGAGCTCGTCGCCGTCGACCCGCTGCACAACCCGCGGTTCTCGAGCCCGGTCGGTCCGCGCGATCCGTACGAGATGCGGCTTCCGCCCTGGAAGAAGCTCGGTCCGGTCGTCGCGCTCGCCGTAGCGGCGATCGTCGCGCCCACCCTCTGGGCGCTCCGCAACAACGGCAGTGACAAGACCATGCACGCGCGCGCCACGCAGGCGAACGACACCGAGTCGTACCGCGCGTACCTGGAGCGCGGCGCGAAGTTCAAGGAGGAGGTGGCGGGCACGCTGCTTCCTCGCGCCGAGCTGCGCGATGCCGAGCGCGCCGGCACCGTCGATGCGCTCCTGAAGTTCAAGACCGACCACCCCGGCACCAAGATCGGTCCCGAGGTCGCGATCTCGATCCGCACGGCGATGCTCGCGGAGCTCGAGAAGGCGAAGGCCGCCGGCACGCTCGCTGCGCTCGACGAGTTCGCGAAGCATTACCCCGAGCACGGCATCGAACCGGAGCTGAGAGAAGCGATCCACGCGGTCTACGCGCGCGAGCTCGACGCCTACAAGAAGAAGGCGCCGGGCAAGGACAAGAACGTCGTCCCGTTCGTCGAGCGTCTGTTCGCGTGGGCGGAGAAGCACGGCCCGAAGGTCGAGATCCGCTTCCGTCGCAAGAAGAGCGAGTCGATGGGTCGCGCCGATCAGTACGTCGCGAAGACGCCGTCGTTCATGGGCGAGGTGTCGTATCCGTCGCGGCAGTTCGACGAGAAGAAGGGCACGAGGCGCGAGACGGCGCTCGGCAAGATGCTCGCCACGCGCTTCGACGCAGGCCTGAGCCCCGAGCTGTTCGACATCGGAATCGGCGCGCAGGTGCCGTTCGACGCCGAGACGCTTCCGGACGTGAAGGTCCCGACGCTCTACATCACGCACACCGCGGACTGGTCGGGTCACTCGTACGTGAGCCAGAAGCCACGCGGCAGCTACGTCGGGATCATGTTCCCGTTCGAGGCGATCTTCATGATCCCGGGCGACGCGAAGCCGCTCAAGCTGAAGGCGGAGATCATGAAGCAGGCCGCGCTCGGTCAGCTGAAGGACGAGGAGAGCATCCTCCCGGGCCCCGCCGAAGAGAAGGTCTACGAAGCGATGGCGACCGACGCGTTCGAGCAGTTCGGCAACAAGCTGCTCAACCTCTTCTTCCCGAAGGAAGCGAAGGAAGCGAAAGACAAGTAGCGCGGCTCACGTGCGCGCGCGCGGCACACAGCCGTGGCCGACGTCGATCGGGCGTAAATCCAGGCGTTCGCCGCGCTGCACGTAGCCGCCGTCGAACGGGTCTTCGGACAGGAAGAGCGGCGTGTCGAGGTCGATGAACGCGAAGCCGCCGAGGCCTGCGGCGAGGCACGCGGACGTGCCCATCGCGAGACGCGCTTCGACCATGCCGCCGATCATGGGCTGTAGACCGCATGCGCGCGTCGCCGCGACGATGTCGAGCGCCTGGCCGATGCCCGACTTCATGAGCTTCACGTTCGCCGCGTCCGCTGCGCCGGCGCGATGAGCGGCGAGCACGTCGTCGGCGCGCGTCACCGACTCGTCGATCGCGATCACGAGCTTGGTCTTCGACCGCACCTCGGCCAGCGCCTCCCAGTCGCCTGCGGCGACGGGCTGCTCGAACAGGACCGGGACCACGCCGCGCGCGCGCAGCTCGCTCGCGAGATGAATCGCGTCGCGAACGGAGAGCCCGCCGTTCGCGTCGAGCAGCAAGCGCGCGTCTGGACGCGCCGCATGGACGGCGAGCACGCGCGCGACGTCGAGCTCGACGTCGTGGTCGGCCTTGCCGCCGACCTTGATCTTCAGCGTGCCGAACGCGGCGAATTCGCGCGCCTCGCGCGTCGCGTCGTCGGTGGTACCGGTCGTGATCGTGATGTCGGTGACGAGCTCTTCTTCCGCGCCGCCGAAGAAGCCTCGGAGCGACGTCCCGTTCGCGCGGGCGAGGGCGTCGAACACCGCCGTCTCGAGCGCGCACGCAGCGGAGGGAGAGCCGCGAGCGCCCGATGCCGCCACGTCGAAGATGCGCTCGCCGAGCTGGCGAAAACCGCGGACGTCCGCGCCCGCGAGCTCGGGCGTCGCGTTCGCGATGGCGCCGAGCGCGCGCTCCTGCGTGTCTCCGTTGAACGCCGGCAGCGGCGCCGCTTCGCCCCAGCCGCGGACGCCGGAGGCCAGCGTGATCTCGACGAGCACGTTGCGCGCGAGCTCCTGCGCGCCTCCCGCGATGCCGAAGGCCTTCTTCATGGGGATGTCGAGCCGGCGGGCTCGGACGTCCGTGATGCAGAGCGACTTCACGCGTGCACTACTCGAGGAGGAACGCCTTGTACGCCGTGTCGCTCGGTGCGCGGCCGAGGAATTTCGCGACGAGCTTCGCCTCGTCGTCGCTCGCGCCCATCGCGAGCACGGACGCGCGATAGTCGGCGGCCGTCTTCGGGTTCAAGAGGCCCTCCTTCTTGAAGCGCGTGAAGAGGTCCTGCGCGATCGAGAGGGCCCACTGATAGCCGTAGTAGCCCGCGTCGTAGCCGATGAGGTGGCCGAAGCTCGCCTGGAAGTGCGTGCCCTCGACGTACTTGAACGGCGTGTACGCGTCGTTGACCTCCTGCAGCACCTTGGTCGTGTCGAACGGCAACGGACGCGTGTGGTACGTCTGATCGAGCGCCGCGAGGAACAGCTGACGCTGCGTCTGGAGCGCGCGTCCGAAGCCGCGTGACCGAAGCATCGCCGCGTGCAGCGTCTTCGGCATCGGCTTGCCCGTCTCGTGGTGGACGGCGAAGAGGTCGAGCGTCTCCTTCGCCCATGCCCACTCCTCGAGCATCTGCGACGGCGACTCCACGAAGTCGCGCGCCACGCTCGTCCCGGCAAACGACGACAGCTCGGCCTCGCTGAGCACGTGATGCAGCACGTGACCGAACTCGTGGAAGAACGTGACGGCGTCGGAGTGGCTCATGAGCGCCGCACCGCCGCCGCCCGGGCGGGGGAAGTTGCACTCGATCGCGGCCATCGGCACGAGGCGCGAGCCGTCTTGCATCTTCACGGTGTCGCGGATGCTGAACACCGCGGCGTGCTTGTATTTCCCCTCGCGCGGATAGAGGTCGAAGAAGAAGCGGCCGAGCACCTTGCCGCTTCCGTCGAGGACCTCCATCGGCTCGACGTCGGCGTGCCACGTCGGCAGATCGGCCGGGCGATACTTGATGCCGTACATCTTCGACGTGATGGTGAGGATGCCTTCCTTCACCTTGCGGACCTCGAAGTACTGGCTGACCTCCTTCGAATCGAGCCCGTACTTCGACTTGCGGAGCTGGTCTTCGAGGTAGAGGCGGTCCGACGGCGGGATCGGGTCGGTGACCTTGCCGCCGAGCTTCGCGTGTGCGGCGCGGAACTCGCTCATCTCCGCGTCGCCCTTCTTCGCCAGGTGCTTCTTCAGGCCGTCGAGGAACGTCGCGACGGTCTTCGCGTCCTTCGCCATGCGGGGCTCGAGCACGTAGTCGGCCCATGTCGCGTATCCGAGCAGCTTCGCCTTCTCGGCTCGCAGCGCGAGGATCCGGTCGAGCACGGCGAGGTTCTTGTCCGCGGCGCGGTTCTCGAACTGCTTGTAGAGCTCGAGGGCGACCTTGCGGTCTTTCGCGTACGTGAGGACGGGGAAGTAGTCGGGGTAGTCGGTCGAGACGCGCACCTTGCCGTCCGCGCCCGGCTTGTGCGACGCGAGCCACTCCTTCGGAAGGCCTTCGAGCTGCGCAGGCGTCGCGTCGATCGACAGGTGCGACGCCGCGAGGTTCGCGTCGAAGTCCTGACCGAGCTTCGTGAGCTCCTCGTTGATCTCGCGGACCCGAGCCTGTCCCTTCGCATCGAGCTCGAGACCGTTGCGACGGAAATCGCGGAGCACGTGCGCGAGCAAGCGTGCCCGCGGGCCGACGAGCGGCTCCTTCTTCGCCGCGTAGCGCTTGACGACGCGCGCGAGCGTCGCATCGAGCCACATGCCGGTCTCGAGGCGATCGACCTTCGGCTCGCAGCCCTTCGCGCGATCTCGCACGCCTTCGTCCGGGTGCGCGACGGCCATGAGGGAAGGGAAGTCACCGGCATTGCGGATCGCGATCTTCGCGCGGTCGAGGCCGCCGACCGAGTTCTCCCAGGTGAGCTCGGCGTCGCTCTTCTTGTCCATCTCGCGGACCTCGCCGAGAGAGACCGACGCACGCGCGAGGCTCTCGTCGCAGAGACGCACGATGCCGTCACGGGCGCGCGCAACGTCGTCGGCTCCGCCGGGACCCGGCTGCGCACGTCCGAGGCCGACGGCGACGGGATCGACGTCGAGCGGCGCTGGCACGACCGGCGGCTCGGCTGCTGCCGTCGTCGCGGGCTGCACCGTCGTAGCGGGCGCGATTGCCTTCGCCGGCGTGATGGGCTGCGCAGGCGGCGGCGTCTCGCCTCCGCATGCGGCAGCGACGGTGACGAGCAGGATGAGCGAGAGCGCGCGGGCCTTCATGGGGCGCCAGGATGCGTCACGAGCGACGCGATGCCAAGCCGAGCGAGCATCGACGGATGGATCGCATGGGGCGGGCCATGCTGAGCTGATGGTCGGCTGCGCTTGTCAGCCTCCGGACGCGATGGGCGACTCTACGATCGTCCGTCAACCGCCGGCGGGCGTCTCAGACGGCGAGCAACGCGCCCTTTGCAGGCTGGCCCGTCGCCGCGGCGATCGCGCGGGCGTACGCGTCGATCTGACGCGCGTAGTCGTCCTTGCGACCGGCGATCTCGACGTCGGTCTTGAAGTCGACGACCGTCCAGCCGGCCCCCTCCTCGAGGAACGCGAGATCGACGACGCCTTCGACGAGCGCGCCGTCGCTCGCGCGGAGCATCAGCGCGGTCTCCCGTTCGATGCGCACCGCCGCGCGTGCACGCGCGAGCAGCGGATGCGCGAGCGCAGCCGCGACGGCATCGCGCGCCGCGGCGGTCTCGTCGTCGGACGCGCCCAGGATGCGAGCCTGGATCCGTGAGGCGTCCGCGATGGCCGCGGCGTCACCGTCGAGCGGTACCGCGGCGAGCATGGCGTGGACGAGGATGCCGAAGCGCTTGCCGTGGGGACGTGCCTTCCGCGTCGATGCCGTCGATTCGAAGACGATCTCCGGTGCGGGCGAGCCCGAAGCCGACGGTGCGGACTTCTCCTCCGTGACCGTACGCACGACGAGCGTGGGAACGGAGCCGTTCGCGATCGCCGCGTCGTGATCGCGACGCCATGCGCCGTGCTGCTCGATGCCTTCCTTCGCGACGACGCCCTTGTCGTCGACGGCGAGGATCTTCTGCTGGCGCTGACCGGCGTCGTCTTCCTTGTCGAGCCCGAGCGCGCTCGGATCCCAGAACACGACCGAGTGCGTGCCGACCGCCGGTCGGTGGAGCCCCGGGCGCACGGCCGAGCCGGTGCTGCGCGAGGCCTGCTCGGTGCGCTCGAGCACGGTGTCCTCGCCGAACATGGGACAGCCCGGCGCCGCCTTCGAGCCGCGACGGTCGGACGGGTAGAGGACCGGATCGAGCGCATCGAGCCACCCGTCGCTCGCGGGCTTCGCCGTTCCGCTCG
>JAQBQJ010000036.1 GCA_028287065.1 Labilithrix sp.
GCGTGAAGATGTAGTCGCGGAGCCGTCCTTCGTGCGTGAGCGGCACCTCGACCTGCGGGACCTCTTCGAAGCAGATCTTCTTCGCGCCGGTGCGCGCGAACACGGGCTCGTAGCCCGCCTCCGCGAACGTGTACCGGGTCGGGATCGTGATCGCGCAACGCTCGCCGACCGCGAGCTCGGCGATCGGATCGTCCTTCGCCTCGCGATCGCGGAGCGCGCCGAGGACACCCTCGACGATCTCCGGGCGCGTGTACGCATGGGTGAAGAGCTCGCCGGCCGCGACCAGGTTCGGCTTCACGAGCGTGCGCCCGTGAGGCCGGAGATCGAGGGCCGTCATCGCCTCTCCGACGAGGGCGCGGATCCGCGCGACGTCGTAGGCGTCGCAATGAAAGAGGAAGACGCGGGCGTCCTGCGCGGGGTGAGCGGATCGGGCCATGCGGGCGAGGATACTCGGCAAATCAGAGGCGAATGACCCTGAGACGGGTTCGAGATGAGCGCATCTGCACCCGCCCGCTAGAACAGGTCCGCCCGTCGCTGGGGACTGTTCGATCCAGGTTCTTGCCGGATCCTACCCCACGAAATCCTGAGCAGTTTCGTAGACCCTCGCAGAAGGCCACCAAAAACCACATGCGGATCCCGACGCTGCCCCTCGCGCTCCTCCTCTCCTCTCTGGTCGGCGTCTTCGGCGTCGCGGGCTGCAGCGAGAACGTCGGGCGGAGTGAAGAGAGCGTCGGCCATGCGGCGAGCGCCATCCAGGGCGGCTCGAACGACACGAATGCCGCGCACAACTTCGCGGTCGGCGTCGCGAACCGTTACGGCGGCGTCTGCAGCGGCACACTGATCGCGCCGAACCTCGTCCTCACGGCGCGGCACTGCGTCGTCCCGCCGTCGGCCGACGAGTCCGTCACGTGTGCGGACAAGTTCGCCGCGAACGTGCCCGCGAGCGCGCTCTTCGTCACGACCGAGCCGAACCTGTACCGCGCGAAGTCGTACTACGCCGCGACCGAGATCATCACGCCGCCCGAGACGGCGTTCTGCGGCAACGACATCGCGCTCATCATCCTCGACAAGAGCGTGCCCGCGGCCGAGGCCCAGCCGGCGATTCCGGTCGTGCAGTTCAAGCTCACCGACAAGCGCCTCAGCGGCAGCATCACGGCGATGGGCTACGGCATCACGAACCCGTCCGCCGAAGACTCGGGCCAGCGCCGCATCCGCGAGAACATCCCGCTCCTCTGCATCCCGGGCAGCAAGGACATGGACTGCAGCGGCGACATGGCGCGCTACTCGGACGACGCCGCGGAGTTCGTCACCGAAGGCTACGTCTGCTCGGGCGACTCCGGCAGCGGCGCCTTCGATCAGAAGTCCTTCGAGAAGGGTCAGCCCTACGTCCTCGGCGCGCTCTCGCGTGGCCCGCAGACGAAGGACCGCTGCCTCGCGGCGATCTACTCGCGCACCGACATGCACGTGAAGCTCATCGTCGATGCCGGCATGAAGGCGGCGGCCGAGGGCAAGTACGCACCGCTGTCGTGGACCGTGCCCGAGGCTCCGGAAGCGGCGAGCGATCCGGAGGCGGCGCCGGCCTGCGAAGGCGAGACGTGCACGTCGACGGATGCGACGGATCCCGCCGTGCCGTCCACGCCCACGACGACCACCACCACGAGCTCTGGTTGCTCGGCCGCGCCCGGCGGCTTCGGTAGCACGAGCGGCTCCACGGCCCTCGTCGGGCTCGCGATCGCTTCGGTGTTCGCGGCCCGCCGCCGTCGTCGTGCGTGAGCGTGTGAGGTCGTGAGCTCGTGACTCGAGCCGGCGTCACGTTCCCGAAGCTGCCGCAGCCCGTGCTGCCGTCGGACGCGTTCGTCGCGCCGGCGACGCTCGACGCCTCGCGCGGCAACGAGGCGGTCGCACGTGCGGTGAAGGCCGGCATCCTCAAGCCGTCGGACATCGAGGGCGCCGAGCTCGGCGAGGCCGCGCTGCTCTACGTGCCGTTCTGGCGCGTCGCCGTCACGGTCGACGGCTTCCACATCGGCCTCTCGTCGATGCAGGGCCGGTCCGGACGCTCGATCCCGATCCCGACGGGCGGAGCACGCCACAAGGACGGCATCGTGATGGTGTGCGCGCGCACGATCGTGCCGTACGAGCCGAAGCTGCCTTCGTTCTTCGGCAAGATCGCGGGCGCACCGGCGCTCGAGATCGGGACGGACGAGCTCATCGCGCTGGAGAACGCGGGCGACGTGCTCGAGGCGGGCGAAGTCGTGGATGCGGACGTCGACAAGGCGCGCGCGGAGGCCATCGCGAGCGGCATGCTGCTGCGTGCGGTGAGCCCGACGCACGCGATCTACGCGAAGTACGAGCCGAAGATCCACGCGAGCACGTTCTGCTTCTATCCCTTGTACTATGCACGTTATCGCTACGAGGGCGAAGCCCGCCGCCATGCCGGCGAGGAATACTTCGTGGCAGTGTCGGCGCGCACGGGCGAAGTGGTCGCGGCAAAGCATCCGTCGGCGGTGCGAGCGATGACGAACAAGCTCCGAAAGCTCCTGTCGTTCGACAGGCGCTAGAGATCCGAGAAGTCCGAGAAAAGCGCCAAAGCGCGAAGAATTTTTGGATCGAGAAACGCGCCCACGTGCACGCGGGTCTCGGACAAACAAACCGTTGCGCTTTCGCGCTTTTCTCGGACTTCTCGGACCCTCACATCGTCGCGCCCGCTGCGTATTTGCGGCGCGCCCATTCGTTCATCAGGATGCCCGCCGCCACGGCCAGCGGGAGTGAGTGGTTCACGCCGTAGATCGGGATGCCCACGACTGCGTGCGCATGCGCGATCAGCGGGGCGGGGATGCCGAAGCGTTCGCTGCCGAACAGGAGCACCACGTCGCGTGGGAACGCCGCCACGTCGTACACGCTCGTCGTCGCATGGTCCTTCTCGACCGCCCACAGCGGCCGCTTGCCCACGTGCGCGAGGAACGCCTCGTCGTTCGCGACGCGCACCACCGACTCGTACTTCTCCATGCCCATCGACGCCTTCTCGTAATACGGGGCGTCGCCGATGATCACGATCTCGCGCGCGAGGAAGCTGTGCGCGACGCGGATGATCGCGCCCACCGCGAACGCGTTGTCCGCCGCGTACAGTGCGACTGTGAAGTCGTTGCGGAGCGGCGCGAGGAGCGCCCGTACCTCCTCCGGATCTGCGTCGAGCGGCGGACTGAGCCCCATATGGTAGATGTTACCCGTGCGAAGGTGGTTCTACGCGCTGGGGGCGTGCGTGGCGATGGGATGCGGCTTCGATGCCGTGGGCGGTGTCGTGTCTTCCGCGGATCCGACGTACGAGGGCGGCGCCGACGGCTCGCTGTCCGAGGTCGACTCCGCGATCGACGGCGCGGCGCCGGACTCGGCCGTCGATGACGCCGACGTCGACGCAGCACCGATCGACGCCGAGGCCGACCGACCCGATGCCGGCGGCGTCACATTCGTCCCGAGCCACATCCAGCCCGCGTACTCGCTGAACGCGCCCAACGTCACGATCGCGAGCGACTGCGTCGTCGACACGACCGCCCGCACGATCGCGATCGGCGCGGCGGCGCCCGCTCCGCTGACGAACATGGTGCACAGCGATGCGTTCGCGGTGTGGTCCGTCGGAACCCTCACGATCAACGCCGGCGTGCACCTCACGGTCAAAGGAACGCGTCCGCTCGTCGTCGTGTCGGCAGGCAACGTGACCATTCGCGGGCACATCGACGCGTACGGCAACACGGTCGCGCCAGGTCCCGGCGGCTCCGGCGCCGCAGCAGGACCCGGCAAGGGCGAAAGCGGAAAGAAGCCCGGCACCAACGACGCCTCGGGCGGAGGCGGTGCAGGCCACGCGACGCTCGGCGGCACCGGCGGAACCAAGGGGGCCGTCACCGGCGGAGCCGCGGGCGCGATCACGAACGCGAACGGCGCGACGCTGATCGGCGGCTCGGGCGGCGGACACGGCGGCGGCTTCGGCGTCGCCGGCGCGTGCTCCGACGCCACGCGTGGTCGCGGCGGGTTCGGCGGCGGCGCGCTCCAGATCTCGGCCATCGGCAAGATCGTCGTCACGATCAGCGGCGGCGTCGACGTGGGCGGCGGCGGCGGTCTCGGCGGCTGCAAGAACAACGGGTCGGACCACTACACCGGAGGCGGCGGAGGAGGAGCGGGCGGCCTCGTCGTGCTCGAGTCGCTCGCGGGCGTGCAGCTCGACCTGGGAGCGGTGATCGCCGCGGCCGGAGGCGGCGGCGGAGAAGGCGGCGACTCGAACAAGATGGGCGGAGACGGCGAATCCGGACCGTACCCCTCGGGCACGGCGTCCGGCGGCAACCTCAACGCTGGCGGCGCGGGCGGAAGCGGAGGCACGGGCGCGGCCACCACCGCCGCGACTCCGTCGGCGGGCTTCGGAGGCGCGAGCGCAGGCGGCGGCGGAGGCTCCGCAGGCCGTGTTTTCCTGGGCGCGCGCGCGCCTGCCGTCGTTTCGGTCGGCGGAGACATCCGCGCACTGCGCACCGATTTCGCATTCTGATCGCTGGAACGTCGCGTATGTAACTCGCGCGATGCACCCGCTCTTCGCCGCGATCCTCGGTATCGTCGAGGGCATCACCGAGTACCTGCCGGTCTCGTCGACGGGGCACCTCATCCTCGCGAGCCGCCTCCTCGGCCTGAAGGGCGACGGCGCCGACGCATTCGACGTCGTCATCCAGCTCGGCGCGATCCTCGCCGTCGTCGTGCACTACCGGCGGCTCCTCTGGGAGCGCACGACCGGGCTCATGACGATGAAGAAGGAGAGCACCTCGCTCCTCGTCGCGCTGCTGCTCGGCTTCGTGCCCACGGCCGTCGCCGGGCTCTTGCTCCGCAAGAAGATCAAGGCGCTCCTCTTCGGATCGGCGCCGGTCGCGATCGCGCTCATCGCCGGCGGCATCCTCATGATCGTCGTCGAGCTCGCGCTCGCGCGCCGCAAGACGAAGCCGCTCGACGGCCTCGCGCACGTCACGCCGACGCGCGCGTTCCTCATCGGCATCGGTCAATGCTTCTCGATGTGGCCGGGCTCGTCGCGCTCGATGTGCACGATCGTCACCGGGCAGCTCGCTGGATTGTCGACCGCGACCGCGGCGGAGTTCTCGTTCCTCCTCGGCGTGCCGACGCTCGGCGCCGCGACGGTCTACGAAGCGTACAAGTCGCGCGAGGCCCTCGCGGCGATCGGCACGCTCAACGTCGTGATCGGGCTCGTCGTGTCGTTCGTCGTCGCGTGGGCGGTCGTCGCCGGCTTCCTCGCGTACCTGAAGAAGCGCGGGCTGATGCCGTTCGGCGTCTACCGGATCCTGCTCGGCGCCATCGTGTTCGTCGTGCTCGTGCGCGGCTGAAAAGGCCGTTTTACGACGTAACGCGAACGCGAACCACCAAGGAATTTCCGAGTCCTCTTCCCCGTACATGCGGGGACTCTTGGAGGGTTCGTCAGATGAGCGGTTTTGGTTGGTTTCTCGCATTTCTCGGTTTCCTGGGCCTCATCGGCGGCCTGCTCCAGATGTTCAAGGGGAAGAAGCTCAACGCCGTTCCCTTCCGCGCCCCGTCGCAGATCGCGCAGCTCGGCCCGCAGGCCGCTGACGCGAAGGGCCTCGTCTCCACCGAAGGCGCCGTCTCGCAGCAGGGGCTCCTCACCGCACCGATGAGCGGGCGCCCGTGCCTCGCCTTCGAGATCACGGTCGAGCGCAAGTACGAGACGACCGAGCGCACCGAGAACGGCACCGAGACGAAGAAGGGCTCGAGCAGCCTCTTCTCCGACTACAAGGGCGGCATCTTCGCGCTGCAGGACGGGCAGGGCACGGTGCTCGTCGACGCGACGACGAAGCCGGATGCGAGCTTCGAGAAGGCGCACGACAGCGGCGTCAACGTCGGCATCCTCGGCATCATCCCGGGCACGCTCCAGTTCGGTAACTTCCAGATGGCGACGCCGCTCATCGTCGGCGAGGGCCGCACGACGGGCTTCGAGGGCACCGAGAAGATCGTGCCGCCGTCACCGAACCTCTACGTGCTCGGCGCGCTCGCGATGGGACCGCAAGGGCCCGTCCTCCACACGCCCAAGGGCATCGGCACCGGCAAGCTGATCCTGTCGGCGAAGGGCCGTGCGTCGCTCGTGAAGTCCACGAAGACCAAGATGACGGTCGGCTACGCGCTCGGCGGCGTCATGTTCGTCTCTGGCACGCTCCTCGGCATCTTCGGCCCCGCGCCGGACCCGAGCACCGCGAGCGCCTCGTCTTCGTGCTCCAGCACGCTCACCACCGACGTCGTCGCGTGCGACGGCCGCATGTACGAGCGCGAGGGCTACGACATGAAGTGGACCGTGGCGACGGCCGGCGAGTACACGCTCACCGTCACCCAGCCGAAGGTGAAGTATCCGATCGATCCGTCGCTCACGATCAACGACGCCAGCGGCAAGCAGGTCGCGCACGCGGCCGGCTTCTCGAAGGGCGCCGAGGCGAAGGTCACGCAGAGGTTCGAGCCCGGCACGTACACCATCAACGTGAAGGACGTCTTCAACGACAAGGTGAAGGGCGGCTACGGCTTCCACCTCGACGTCGCTCGCACGCCCGATGCACCGGCGCCCGTGGTCGCGAGCGCGGCCATCACGAACGCCGAGGTCCCGGGAAACAAGCCGGTCGCGAAGGCGGCAGGCGCGGCGGTCAAGGGCGCGCCCGCGAAGTCGGGCGCGGCAGCCTCGGCCGGCAAGCCGAGCGCCTCGGCTTCGACGAAGCCTGCGGCGGCAGCGCCCGCAGCAGCGGCATCGACGCCGAAGAAGTAGTAGAACGCTCCCATGAGCGCCGCACCGCCCTCCGCCTCGACATCCGAGACGGAGGGCGCGTCCGTTCGTAGGACCGCGCTCTGGGACGCCGCGCTCGCGGAGCGCTCACCGCTCTTCCGTCCGCTCGCAGGCGCCATCGCGCTCGTGGCCGCCGCGATGGAGCGTGCAGCCGCGGCCGGCGCCGATGCATCGTTCCCGCAGCCCGAGACGATCCACGAAGCGCTCGGCGGACCTGCCGGCGTCACGTTCGAGCGGCAGCGGCCCGTCTCGCGGCGCCGGCGCGAACAGCGCGATCCGTCGAGGATGTATGATGCACGCATCGCGCGCGAAGGCTGCGTGCCGACGCGGCCGGGGTCGTGGCACGACCTGATGAACGCGCTCGTGTGGGCGACGTTCCCGATCGCGAAGCGCGCGCTGCATGCGCGCCAGCACGGCCTCGTCGTGCCCGCCGCGCCGGGCGAGTCGGCGCGCCGCTCGCGCGAGCTCGACGCGCTGGCGCTCCTCGACGAGGGAGGCATCGTGGTCGTCACGTCCGCGCCGATCGCGGACGAGGACGCGCTCGCCCGGGCCCTCGCCGCCGGCGAGGCGACGGCGAGCGTGTTCGGCCATGCCATCTACGAGGGGATCGTCCTCGGGCGACCCGCGCCGCTCGCGAGCGTCGTGTGCGTCGAGGGCGAGCCCGACCGTGCCCTCGCGGCGGTCGTCGCCGACCGCACGCGGCTCGTGGAGCCGAGCGCCATGCTCCGGGTCCGCGCCGACGAGCGGCTCATCCCCGCGTGATCAGAGGAGAATTGCGCTAAGGAATGCGAGCTCGCCCGCCCGCGACGCAGAGCTCCGGGGTTCTCCTTGACAGAAAAACCACCGCGACTAGAGTGCGCGCCTCCCGGACGCCCCCATTGCGCCTCGCGCTTGATTCCTTGGGGATTTGCATAAGAAACGAGCAGGACTCTCTCGATGCCGACCATCAATCAGCTCATCAATCACGGGCGCCTGGCTGCGCGCGTGAAGACCGCGTCGCCGGCTCTCAAGAGCTGCCCGCAGAAGCGCGGCGTGTGCGTGCGCGTGTACACCACGACCCCGAAGAAGCCGAACTCGGCGCTCCGCAAGGTCTGTCGCGTGCGCCTCACGAACGGCATGGAAGTCACCTCGTACATCCCCGGCGAAGGTCACAACCTCCAGGAGCACTCGGTCGTCCTCATCCGCGGCGGCCGCGTCAAGGACCTCCCCGGCGTGCGCTACCACGTCGTCCGTGGCACGCTCGACGCCTCGGGCGCCATCGGCCCGTCCTCGACCAACAAAGCCAATCGCAACCGCAAGCGCTCCAAGTACGGCGTGAAGCGGCCCAAGGCGTGATCGCGTGACCTGGAGAATTTGAGCTATGCCCCGCCGACGAGAAGTCCCGAAGCGCCACATCATTCCGGACCCGAAGTACAAGGACAAGCTTGTCTCGAAGTTCACGAACACGCTGATGTTCGACGGCGGCAAGGCCGTCGCCGAGGGCATCCTCTACGGCGCGTTCGACGTCATCGGCGAGCGCTTCAAGGAGGACCCGCTCGAGGTCTTCCGCAAGGCGCTCGACAACGTGAAGCCGAAGCTGGAGGTCAAGAGCCGCCGCGTCGGTGGTGCGACCTACCAGGTCCCCGTCGAGGTCCGTCCGGAGCGCCGCGTCGCCCTCGCGATGCGCTGGATCGTCATGAACGCCCGTTCGCGCGGCGAGAAGACGATGCGCGAGCGTCTCGCCGGCGAGTTCGTCGACGCTTCTCAGGGCCGCGGCAACGCGGTGAAGAAGAAGGACGACACGCACAAGATGGCCGAGGCCAACAAGGCCTTCGCTCACTACCGCTGGTAGGAGCCCAAGAAGTAGAGGCGAGCGACTCCTGCAGAGGTGCTCGGCTCACCCGACGCCCGCAGCGCTTTCGAGCGCCTGCGGGCGTCGACGTTTTGTCCGGCAATCAGGCGTTAACGAAAAGCCCGTGCGTACCGTAGAGTCATCGTGGTGGCAGCTTCGACGAAGCCCGGGAAAGAGCTCGACCTGGACTACGAGCTCCTCACCCGGGTGCTCGACGTCCTGCCCGACCCCGTGTTCGTCAAAGACGAGCAGCATCGGT
Organism: Labilithrix sp.; assembly: GCA_028287065.1. Lineage (GTDB taxonomy): Bacteria > Myxococcota_A > Polyangia > Polyangiales > Polyangiaceae > Labilithrix. The sequence continues at coordinate 8,914 of JAQBQJ010000036.1, forward strand.
GGGTCGCCTTCAACGATGCGTTCTGCGCATTCCTCGGCAAGACGCGCGAGGAGCTGCTCGGTCGCTCGGACTACGACTTCTTCCCGAAGCACGAGGCGGACGTCTTCTGGGAGAAGGACGCGATCGTCCTCGCCGGCAAAGGCACGAACGAGAACGAAGAGGAGCTGACGCACGCGAGCGGCGTTCGTCACATCCTGTGCACGCGGAAGTCCTCCTTCACGATGACGGACGGACGCCAGCGCCTCGTCGGCATCATCCGCGACGTCACCGAGCGACGCCGCATGGAGGTGCAGGTCCTCGAGACCGAGCGACTCGTCGCCGTGGGCACGCTCGCCGCCGGCGTCGCGCACGAGATCAACAATCCGCTGACGTACGTGACGTGCAACATCGACCACGCGGTGGCGTTGCTCGATCAGCTCGAGGCCGAGAGGGGGAGCGCCGCTGTCGCGGAGCTCCGTGCGTGCCTCGCCGACGCCGCCGACGGGACGCGGCGCGTCGCAGGCATCGTCGCCGATCTCCGCACGCTCGCACGGCCGCACGCGATGCAGAAGGACGCCGACGTGGCGATGCCGCTCGTGGCCGTCGACCTCCAGGCCGCAATTCAGGCCTCGCTGCGCATGGTCAACCTCGTCACGCGCCACCGCGCGCGCGTCGACGTCGGCCCGAAGATCCAAGAGTTGCCCGCGGTCGCGGCCGTCGAGCCGCGCCTCTGCCAGGTGCTCGTCAACGTCGTCGCGAATGCAGCGCACGCGTTCGGCAACGACAACCCGACGCGCAACCTCATCACCGTCGATGCCGAGGTCGGCACCGACACGGTCGAGATCATCGTCCGCGACAACGGGCCGGGAATCGCGCCCGCGCGTCTCGCGCGGATCCTCGATCCGTTCGTGACGGGCGGCAGCGGCATGGGCCTCGGCCTCTCGATCTCGGTCGGCATCGTGCGCTCGTTCGGCGGCAGCCTGCGCATCGCCAGCGACCTCGGCGTCGGTACCTCCGTACGCGTGAAGCTTCGCCGCGTTTCGCCCGTGAGCGAGGCGGACGAGCGCGCGCGTGAATCGGCCGACCCGCATGCTTCGCCCTCGCGCGAGCACGCCGCTGTGAGCACGAAGCGCTGCGTGCTCGTCGTCGACGACGAGCCGATGATCTGCAAGCTCGCCAACCGGATCCTCAGCCGCGAGTTCGACGTCGTGATCGCGAGCTCCGCGGCCGAGGCGCTCGCGGCGATCGAGAAGAAGTCTCCGCCGTTCGACGCCGTGCTCTGCGACATCCGCATGCCGGGCGGCTCGGGCCTCGACCTCTGGGCGAACGTACGCGAGCGGTGGCCGTCGCTGGCCAAGCGTTTCGTGTTTGCGACCGGTGGAGTCGACTCGACGGCGCTCGAGGAGCGCCTCGCTGCGACCGGCCAGCCGTGGGTGGGCAAGCCGTTCCCGCCCGAGAAGATCATCGACGCGCTGACGCGGATCGCGAAGCGCTGACCGCGTGCATCACGTGCGCGTCGACGACGACGCACGCGCACGCCAGCAAGACGAGCGCGTTCGCGAAGAACAGGCTTCCGGCGTTGGCGTAGTACCACCAACCCTCGGTCGCGAAGAGGCCGAGCACGTTCGACAGGAGCACGCTCGGCGCGACCAACAAGAGGAGCACGAGCGCATCGCGACCGCGCGCGCGTGGCGAGGCTGAGTCGCGATCGCGATCCGCGAGCATCGCCGCGAGGAGGACCTGCGCGAGCGGGAGGTGGACGAAGTAGTGCGACCAGCTCGTGCGCAGCCAGAACGGCACGGTGCACGCGACGAGCACGAACGCCAGCAGCTCGCGCCGCTCCGCGATGCGTGGCGCGTGCGACGTCGCGACGACGAGCACCAGCGCGGCGACGACGACGAGCGCTGCCATCGCGCCGAGCTCACCCATTGCGCGGATGTCCGTGCTCGTCGCGTCCCACCCGCCCTGGTACCTGCCGAGCACCGCCGGCGCATACTGGGAGTTGAAGTCGCGCAGCACGCCGTCCGCTGCGCCGATCACCGCGCCCGTCGACACGCGCTGGAAGAAGAACGCGTGCACCGGGCCCATGACGAGCGCGGGCAGCACGACGAGCGTGACGATGCACGCCGCCGACGCGCGCGCGACGAAGCGGCCCTCGCGCCGAGCGACGAACCAACCCAGAAACACGAGCGGGTACCCCTTGATGCCGGCGGCGATCGCGAGCAGCGCCGCCGGCACGTTGTTGCCGCCGCGCGCGCGCAGCACGAACGCTCCCCCCGCCGCGGCGAGGATCGGCAGGCTGACCTGACCCCATTTCAGGTTGTGGAGGATCGGGATGCTCGTGACGGTGAGCGCCGTGCCGAGCAGCGCGAGCAGCGGACGTCGCGGCGCCGCGGCCTGCACGAGCGTCGTCGCCACGTAGCCGAGACACGCGAGCTGAACGAGACCCCACAGCACCTTGGCCGCGGTCGGCCCCACGAGCGCGAGCGGGCTGAGCATCGCCGCGAACGCTGCGGGATAGAAGAAGCCGCCGGCGGGCGCGCCCTCGCGGAGCCCGTCGCGCACGGTCGGATAGTAGTGGTTCACGAAATCGGCGAAGAGCACGTCGCCGTGATCGATCGCGACGACCACGTCGTGGATCGACGACCACTTCATCCGCAGCGCGAGCACGGACGCGAGCGCGACCGCGAGCTGCGCGAGGAGCAGCTTCGAGGGCGCAAGGCGCCCGCGCGTCACGGGATGACCTTCTCGTCTTCGCTCGAGAGGTCGTCGCGCAACCAGACGTGAACGTCGCCGAACGCCTTCACGGGATGGTAGGTCGAAGCGACCCACCTCGCGCTCTCCTCGCAGCAGTGACGGAAGTCTTCCCAGGCATCCGGATACGAAATGAGCGGCGCGCGATCGATGAACACGAACGCCTCGGGCGGCGCAGCGCGGAGGCGCGCGAGCATGTCGTGCTCGTGCGCGTCGCGTGCGCTCTTGATGTGCATCACGTCGAGGTCGGTCGGACGGTTCGACCATCCGCCGTCGAGCGCGGCGTCGTCGTTCAGGTCGTACGCGTAGATGTACGGCGTCGCGCTCTTACGCTGCGCGAGGAAGAGGAGATAGGGGTCCATGCCGTAGACCTGCACGCGCGCACTGGCGGACGTCTTCTCGCGCAGGTATGCCGCGCCGAGCCGCATCTCCCACGGGAAGTAGTCGTGGCTCTTGAACGTGTTGAAGTACTCCTCGCGCGTGCGGCGCTCTGCGGTCTCGCCGCCCGCGAGGATCCACACGTTCCGGATGTGCGGTGAGCCCTTCATGCTCGCCGTCACCTCGAGCGCATAAGCGACCACGACGACGAGCGCCGCGAGGCGCCCGAGCGGCCTCTGCTTCGGCACCGCGCGATACCGCTCCCAGAGCATCGCCACGACGATGAGGAACGCCATGTGCGTCGACGCCGTGAGCGGGTGGAAGTGATAGCCGAAGCCCTTGTGCTGGACCGCGACGTTGACGATCGCGCAGAGCGGCGCGAGCGCGATGACCAGCACGCGCCGGGGAAGCTCGCGCGTGGCGATGAGCGCGACGAGGAGCGCCGTCGCGGCGACGCCGGCCGCCGCGACCATGAGTGGGCCTTCTTCGCCGAAGATCTCCTGGACGCTCTTCGCCCAGATGAAGCGATAGATCTGCGGGACGTCGACGAACGAGATCTTCGCGAACGCGACCGCGTCGCCGTAGAGGAACAGGTAGGCAAGGGGGATCGCCGCGCCGAGCGCCGCGCCGAGCACGAACCGGCCGAGCTTCGCGCGCGCCCCGAGCAGCACCTCCCGATCGGCGAGCAGCACGCCGAGCTGCATCACCGTGAACAGGACGAAGCTCGGCTTACCGAACCACGTGATCGTGGAGAGCGCGGCGACGGCGAGGATCCGGAGCCCGGCCCCGCGCGCGGTCCGCGCCGGACGCGCCATCTGGAGCGCGAGGCTCGGGAGCAGGAACCAGTCGCAGAAGCTCTCGCGCTGGGCCTGGTTCCAGTAGAGATAGAGCTGGTACTGCGCGGACAGGACGACCCACGCGGCGGCGGCCCACGCCGCGCGCTCCGGCCAGGTCGGCCTTCGCTTCGCGAGGAGCCCGGGGATGCACGCGCCGACGAACGCGAACGAGAGCCCCGTCGCCCAGAGCTCGAGCACGTGGAAGCGATGCTCGTCCGCGCCGCCCATCGCGAGGAACACGCTATGGATGAGGTGGACGAGCGGCCCGTTCACGTCCCGGATGTCGCGGTAGTCGACGTCGCCGTTCCGGATCGCCCAGGCGATGTACTGGAAGATGCCCTGATCCCGCCCTAGGGTCGTCAACGAGGACCGGTGCGTCGCATCGGTGACCCAGAAGAGCGGCACGAGAGCGAGGACCAGCGGCGCGAGGAGCCGGCGCGCCATGTCGACGCGGCCTTTGGGGCCCACCGCCTCGGTAAAAGAGCCGATCAGAGAAAACGGCTCGGCCCTCTCGTCGTCCCCGCCGACCTCTCGAAGCTCGCGCTGCGCCATCCTGCTGCGCGCACGACCTTACCATCCCTTGACTTCCCTGGCCCCCTTGGTAGAAAGCCGGCCCCCTCCTCGGTCGACGTATGTCCGGGGAAGAAGGTACCTCCAAACGCAGATGCTCAGGACGACATAAGGATCGGGTTACTCGGCTCAAAAAGCTAAGCAGTACCCCGACACCCTCTCTGGACTCTCCCGCTCTTTCTCTCGAGAAGACGGGATCCCCGCTGAAAACGCAGCAGGGACGGCCAGAGAGGGTTTCGTGCATTCAGCATCCCGAATTCTCGAAGAAAACTGGAGAACACCGTGGCCCGCGAATACCCGCTAGAGAAGACGCGCAACATCGGAATCATGGCCCACATCGATGCGGGCAAGACGACGACGACCGAGCGCGTTCTCTACTACACGGGCGTCAACTACAAGATCGGTGAGGTCCACGAGGGCGCGGCCACGATGGACTACATGATCCAGGAGCAGGAGCGCGGCATCACGATCACGTCGGCCGCGACGAACTGCTTCTGGGCCCCGGGCGAGGGCCCGCACGCGGGCGTCCGCCACCGCATCAACATCATCGACACCCCGGGCCACGTCGACTTCACGATCGAGGTCGAGCGTTCCCTTCGCGTCCTCGACGGCGCGGTCGCGGTCCTCGACGGCGGCAACGGCGTCGAGCCCCAGACCGAGACCGTCTGGCGTCAGGCCGACAAGTTCCGCGTCCCGCGCATCGTGTTCGTCAACAAGATGGACAAGACGGGCGCGGACTTCGAGATGAACGTCAACTCGATCAAGGAGCGCCTCGGCGTCGCGCCGGTTCCGATCCAGTGGCCGCTCGGCGAAGAGGAGCACCACAAGGGCGTCATCGACCTCATCACGATGAAGGCCGCGACGTTCGACGAGGAGCAGAAGGGCCAGAAGTACGCGTGGGGTCCGATCCCCGACGAGCTCAAGGCCAAGTGCCAGACGTACCGCGAGCGGATGATCGAGGCCTGCGCCGACGTCGACGACGCGATCATGACGAAGTACATGGACGGCAAGGTCGACCAGATCACCGCGGCGGAGATCGTCAACGCGATCCGCATCGGCTGCACGTCGTTCAAGTTCTTCCCGGTGCTCTGCGGCTCGGCGTTCAAGAACAAGGGCGTCCAGCTCCTGCTCGACGCGGTCGTGAACTACCTCCCGTCGCCGCTCGACATCCCGCCCGTCAAGGGCGTGAACCCCGACAACGACAAGGAAGAGGAGCGCAAGGCCGACGACAAGGCGCCCTTCGCGGCCTACGCGTTCAAGATCATCAACGACCCGCACGGCAACCTGACGTTCTTCCGCGTCTACTCGGGGACGATCCAGTCCGGCACGATGGTCACGAACTCCACGCGCGGTAAGCGCGAGCGCATCGGCCGCATCCTGCGCATGCACGCCAACAAGCGCGAGGAGCTCACCGAGGCCGACGCCGGCAACATCTACGCGGCCGTCGGTCTCAAGGACACGCGCACGGGCGACACGCTCTGCGACGAGGCGAAGCCGATCATCCTCGAGAAGATGATCTTCCCCGAGCCCGTCATCTCGATCGCCGTCGAGCCGAAGACGAAGGCCGACGTCGAGAAGCTCGGCGTCGCGCTCCAGAAGCTCGCGACCGAGGACCCGTCGTTCCGCGTCCACACGGACGAAGAGTCGGGCCAGACGATCATCAGCGGCATGGGCGAGCTGCACCTCGACATCATCTGCGACCGCCTCCGCCGCGAGTTCAAGGTCGAGTCGAACGTCGGCAAGCCCGAGGTCGCGTACCGCGAGGCGATCGCGAAGAACGTCCACTGCGAGTACAAGTACGCCAAGCAGTCCGGCGGTCGCGGCCAGTACGGCCACGTCCTCATGGAGATCGGACCCGGCGAGCGCGGCAAGGGCTACGTCTTCGAGAACGACATCGTCGGCGGCGTCATCCCGAAGGAGTTCGTCCCCGCCATCCAGAAGGGCGTCAAAGAGGCCATGGAACGCGGCGTCCTCGCCGGCT
>JAQBQJ010000041.1 GCA_028287065.1 Labilithrix sp.
CCAGCCGCGCAGGCTCGCGGATCGTCGCGTAGTGGCCGAGCGCGAAGATGATGCTCGTGACGATCAGCGCAGGCCCCACCTCGGCACCGAGGACGCGGATGCGGCCGGGGAGCGCGTCGTCGAGGCGCGACTGGAGATACCCGCGGTAGAAGGCCTCCTCCGGCAGCGCGATGATGACCAGCTGACCGAAGATCTCGTTGATCGTCTCCCAGGCCTGCACGTGCAGACCGAAGGTGCCCCGCGCGTGCCAGAACGTGCGCCACCCGAAGAAGAACGGCACGAACGTGATCGCCGCGAAGAGGACCGCCCACGCGATGGCCTGCCCGACGCTGCGCGCGAGGCGGCGTCCGTCGATCGGACCGGGCAGCACGAGCCCGCCCAGCGCAAGCCCCGAGCGCTCGACGCGCGCGTCGTCGCCGCGCCACACGAGCGCCCATGTCGCACCGAGGAAGAGGAAGCCGACGGCGGTCGCGACGTAGCGGTCCGGCAGCAAAGCCGAGGCGGCCGTGACGACGCAGGTCACGATCGCCGACGCGACGACCGCCTCGACGAACGCGCGCGCGTCGATCTTCGCCGCCGCGTTCACTGGCACGCTCACCGGCAAAGGATGCGGGCCGCGTACACCTCGGGGCTGCCCTTCGCGGTGTCCGAGTCCTGCCACGCGACCGTCCATTCGCTCTTGCTCGCGCCTGCGGCGAGGTACGGACGCGGGATGTTGCCGCCTGCGCTGTCGTAGACGCGCAGGAGCGTGCTCGGCGCGATCACGCCGTCACGCGAGAGGAACGCCATCTTCAGCTTGCCGCCCTCGTAGAAGGAGATCGCGACCTGGCCGTCCTTCACGGCGATCGAAGGGCGGCCGCCCTTGTCGCTGAACTTCTTGCGCCACTGCACGCGACCGACGTTGGGATCGATCGCCGCGGCATACGCTCCGCCGGCCTCGCCGTGCCACACGACGAAGCACCCCTCGGTGCCACACGCGATCTGCGGTGCGTCGGCGGGCGCCTTGTCCTCGTTCACGGCCTGCGCGTCGCCGAACTCGCGCGGGTTGCGGTTCGGGTCGCGGTTCTCCTCGAGGCCATTTTTCTCGAGATCCGAGAGCGGGACCCGAAGGCGCATGATCAGGCGATCCTTCTCCTTGTTGTCCCTCTCGAGCCGGTACGCGACGAGCAACGTGTTCGCGGCGACCGCGACGCTCGGGTAACGCACGCGCGCCGGCGCGACCTTCGACTTCGGCGGCGCGTGATAGTCGGTGAGGCGCGTCTCGGGGCCGATCGTCTCGAGGTCGTTCGAGAGCGCGCGGACGAAGAGGTCGTACTCCTTGTCCTTGCGGCGATCGTCCTGCCATACGACGAAGAAGCCCTTCGGGCCCTTGTCGATCGAGGGCCAGAAATCGCCGGGGCGCGCCGCGCCGATGAAGCGGCTCTGTCCCGCCATCTGATCGATGCGCCCGTCGGCGTCGAGGAAGCGGACGCGCACGCCCTGCTCGCGACCGGACTTGTCCCAGTAGAGGAGGACGGTGCGATCCGAGTCGGGGCTCTGCGCCGTGAGCTGCGGGCGTTGCGCGTCCGACGCTTCGGGCGTGAGGTCGCGGATCGGACCGATCGCCCGGCCGGTCTCGTTGAGGACCACGCCGTAGACGTGATCGTGATCCTTCTGCTCGTGGTCGTCCGTCCACGTGACGAGCATGCCCTTCGGCGTGGCGCGGATCGCGGGGCGCTCGGCCTTCTTGTCGGTGGCGAGCCGCGGGCGCGAGAACGCGACGGCCTTGCACGGTCCGGTCGCTTCCTTCGGGTTCGCGATGAAGCGGTACTGGTCGGCGTAGACCTTCGCGATCAGCGCGGCCTGCGGGCCCATCGCGTTCGCTTCCTGCAGCTTCGCGAGCGCGCTCTGCGTCTCTCCGCCGGTGAACCTACGCTGCGCTTCGGCGATCACCGGGGCCCACTTCGGCTCTTCGACCATCGGACCGCTCGTGCCCGTGGTCCCCGACGGCGTCGCGCTCGGCGGAGCCGTGGCGGTCGACTGCGTGACCGGCGTGAACACCTGGGGATTGAGGAAGCGGAGCCACACGAAGATCGCGGCGGAGATCGACCCGCCCAGGAACACGGCGCTGATCACGACGCGCAGCGCCGAGGCGCGCGGACGCGGCGCGGGCGTCTCGCGATCGGCAGCGGGCGGAACCTCTTGCGAGGTGCGCGTGACGAGCGGCATCGCGAGCGACGAATCGCTCGCGACGCTTCCGCGCCCGTTCGCCATCTGCTGGCCGAGCGAGCCGTCGGAGCCGGGAAGGCGCCGGCCGGTGACCGGCGCGGGCGGTACCGGCATGCGTCCCGCTTGCGAGCTCTCCTGCACCTCGGTGACGAGCTCGCCGCCTTCGGGGGCGGGCATGACCTGCGGCGGGTACTTGCCCGAGCCGCTGCTCATGTTGACGTTCGGGAAGCTCGCGCTCGACGCCGGGCGCTGTCCCCACGACTCGACGAACGCATCGGCGAGCTCGCGTGCCGATTGGTAGCGCTTGTTGGGATCGCGCTCGAGGCACTTCTTGAACCACGCATCGAGCGCGGGCGGCAGATCGGCGCGCGCCGCAGAAGGCACCGGGATGGGACCCGTCGCGATCGACGCGAACGTCATCGCCACGCCCTGATCCATGTTCCACACGGGCCTGCCGATGAGGCACTCGTAGGCCATGCATCCGAGCGCCCAGAGGTCGGCGCGATGATCGACGTTGCCCTGGCCCTTCACCTGCTC
>JAQBQJ010000077.1 GCA_028287065.1 Labilithrix sp.
CGTCGCGAGCTCGTTCCTCACCATCGCGCCGAGGTCGTGGCGCATGGCATCCACGATGAGCACGTGCGTGGTGCGTGCATTATGCAAGCGAGCCTGCTTCAGGGCGACGTCGTAGGCGTCCATGACGAGGCGCGGGCGGCGCCCGGTTGCGCCGAACGTCACGAAGGCGTCGGCATACGTGCGCTCGAAGCCCTCGCGGAACTCGTCGTGCGCGCGGACGGCGCGAGGGTCCTCGAGGCCGGCCGCGATGGCATTCGCGAGCGGCATGTAGCTCTCGACGAAGAGGCGCTCGAACGACGCGAGCGGCTGCGGTCCGCGCGCGGCGCCGAGCGCGATCGCCCAGCCGCGCCAGTAGTCCGACGGTCCGGACACGGGCACGCCGACGGTCTGCCGCCGTCGCGCCGCCTCGCGCTTCTTCTCGACGCGCTCGACGCGCTCGCCGCGCTCGACCTCGACGGGCGCCGCGATGTGCAACCGCGGAGCGATCTCGACGGGCGCCACGGGCGCATCGACGTGCGTCTCGACGAGCTCGGGCTCGCTCGCGACACAGACCTCGGCGATGACGGCATCCGCCTCGGCGACGATCTCGACGACACAGATCGCCTCCGCCTCCGCCTCGGCGTTCGCTTCCGCCTTCGCCTCCGCCTCCGCGTTCGCTTCCGCCTCCGGCCCCGCCTCCGCCTTCGCTTCCGCCTTCCGCACCCCCAGCATCCCAGCCAGCGCCACCGGCTCCTCGTACGCCCCGAGCTCTTCGTCTCCGTCGTCGAGCAACACCACCACCGCCGACTCCTTCGCCGCGACCGCGAGCAGACGAAGCGTCGCGCTGTCCTCCGGCGTCAGCGCCGGCGCCGCGATCCTCGAGAGCGAGCCGACCGCGATCGCGATCGCGGTCGCTCCCACGCTGCGCGCGCGGAACAGCTGATCGGCAAGACGTGCGCCCGCGTTCGCCGCCGCGCCTTCGACGTCGTCGTCGGGCATCGTCGACCACGCTTCGAGGTGAGGAGACGGCGCACCGCGGATCCCGAGCGCCCGCTCGACGAGGTAGTCGACGTGCTCGCCGAGCCTCCCTCGGATCGACGCCGCCGGCGACGCGACTTCGACGACGATCGCGCCTTCGCCGAGCAGCTCCGCCGTGCGCTGGAGCTGCGCCTCCGCGCTGACGAACGCGAGCTCACCCCGAAGCGATTCGACGGCGCGCATCGCGACCGCGACGCCGATCGGGGTCTCCGATCCGGCGGGCTCGGGCGCCTCGACGTGCCGCAGCGTGGTCTCCGTGGCCAGGTTGCCCAGCGTCGCGCCTTCTTCCTGCATGCTCGTCATGTGCCAACATCGCGAGACAATGGCCCACTTTCTTGCGGTTTCTCGTGGCGCTGGCCGTTGACCGATTGGATCCAGCTCCCTAGGCTAGAAAGCGTTCCGTCTGCTGGGTTCGTGAATCGCGGTTTTCATGATCCCCTTATGTGAATGAACCCGGAGGGCAAACGGTCGCTCAGTGTGCACGCCCAGCCATCTCGCAAGAGCTCTGGATAATTGGGAAGCCTAAAGCGCGGTCAGCGCCCCCCACCTAGGCTTAGGCCTAGGGGTTCATGACACCCGCACACGGCCATGGTGGTCGGAACGTCTGATGGGCCCTTCGCAGCGCGAAGGGCCCATCACCTATTTAACGACCGGCGGAAAAAACGGAGCCGGGTCGCTCTTGCCGACGCTCGCGCTCGTGCTCGTGCTCGTGCTCGAAGGGGTCCTCGCTGCGGCAGGCACGCTGGCGCTCGAGGCGCGGGCTACGGACGCCGCGTCGCGGAGCGCTTCCTGCACGTGCGTGCTCTCCGGCTTCTCCTTCGCGAGACCCTCGAGGAGCGCGACGGCCTGCTCGGCCTCGCCCTTCGCGACGAGCGCGCGCGCAGCATCGACGCGCGGATCGTTGCCGAGCACCGCCGCACGCAGGGCGGCGTCGTCGAGCCGGCGATCGATCCCGAAGGCGCGGAATCCGCCGGCAACGACCGCGCCGAAGGCGAAGCCGCCGACGTGCGCCCAGTGGGCCGTCCCCGAGCCGTGGAAGACGATGCCGTAGAGCATCTCGGTCACGGCCCACAAGGGGAGCATCACGTACGCAGGTGCGGCGAACGACACCAGGCGGATGCCGGCGAAGCCCACGAACCGGATCTTGGTCGTCGCGAAGAGGACGAGGAACGCACCCATCGCGCCGGCGACCGCGCCGGAGGCGCCGACGAGGGACGCGCTCGGGTCCGACGTCGCGAGGTGATGGACCCCTGCCGCGACGACGCCGGCGACGACGTAGTAGATGCCGAACGCGAGCCGTCCCCAGCGATCCTCGAGGGAGAGGCCGCACAAGAAGAGGAACCACATGTTGCCGGCGAGGTGCCAGAGGTTCGCGTGAGCGAACATGTACGTGAAGAGCCCGGCGAAGTTCGCGCGCTCCGGAACGTAGCCGAGGTCGCGCGCCGCATGCTCGGACGCGACGCTCGCGAGCACGAACGCCACGATCGTCACGGCGATGATCGCGATCGTCACGGCGGGCAGCCGGCGCACGGTCATCTTCTCGTGAGAGATCGGGAGCAGCATCGATTGGCCAAAGCAGCCTAGACTGGCCGAGCATGACCGAGAAGGCGGACGTCCTCGTCCACGGAGCGACGGGGTTCACGGGCGGGCTGGTATGCGATGCGCTCGCGAAGCGCGGCATGACGTACGCGATCTCCGGGCGGAGCATGGAGCGGCTCGAACGGCTTCGCGATCGCATCGCGAAGGGTGGGGGAGCCCCGCCCGTCGAGCTGCGCGTCGTCGATCTCGAACGTCCTTCGTCGATCCTCGAGGTCGTCGACGGACGCATCATCGTGCTCGCGTGCGCCGGACCGTTCGTCGAGGTCGGCGAGCCGATCCTCGCCGCATGCGCGCGGCTCGGCGTGCATTACGTCGACACGACGGGCGAGCAGCGCTTCGTCGCGGACGCATCGAAGAAGCACCAGGCCACGTGCGAGGCGAGCCGCGCGTGCATCGTGCCCGCGATGGCTTACGAGATCGCGCCGGCCGACTGGGCTTGCAACCTGGCTGCCGATCGCGTCGGCGGCTCGCCCGATACGATCGACGTCTTCTACTCCAGCCGCGGCGCGAACGGGGCGAACGGCGGCGCCGCCACCACACGCGGCACGAAGAAGAGCATCGTGCGCGTGCTCGCCGAGCGCGCGCCGCTGCAGTGGATCGACGGGTCGCTCGTCGTCGAGGCCTCCGCGGAGAAGATGACCTCGTTCGCTCTCCCGAACGGGCGCCGGCTCGCGGCGGCGTCGTTCCCGAGCCCCGAGGCGATCGTCGTCCCGAGGCACACCGGCGCGCGCACCGTGCGCACGTACATGGCCATGGACGAGCGATCGGTTCGCACGCTGCATCGGTTCCGCAAGCTCGCGCCTTCGTTCGTGCGCGCCACGCGCTTGCTCGTCGATCGCTGGGTCGATCGCAGCCCGAAGGGCCCCGAGGGCAGCGAGCGCGAGGGCACGTTCACGATCGTCGCCGAAGCGACGAAGGGTAGCGAACGCGCGCGCGTCGCGATGACCGGCTCCGATCCGTACGGGCTCACCGCGGAGCTGCAGGTCTACGCCGCGCAGCGCGCGCTCGCGGGCGCGATTCGCGCGGTCGGCATCGTCGGTCCGAGCGTCGCCTTCCCGCCGAGAGAGGCGATCGCCGCCCTCGCACACACAGGGCTCTCGCTCGTGGAGCCTGCGTAAGGCACACTGCGCTCCGTGACGGATCCCACTCGCGATGTCGCCGACCTCCGCGTCGCCGACCTCCTCACGTTCCTCGCTGTCGTGCGCAGCTCGTCGCTCACGGCGGCCGCGCGCGAGAGGCGCGTGACGCCCTCGCAGGTCAGCAAGGCGATCACGCGCGTCGAGACGCACTTCGCGCGCAAGCTCGTCGAGCGCGGCAGCCGCGGCGTCGTGCTCAGCGAGGCCGGTCGTCTCCTCGCGCCGGCGCTCGAGGCGATCGTCGGTCAGCTCGAGTCCGCGCGTGCCGCGAGCCCCGACGGCGCGGAGATCACGCTCGGCGCGCCGTCGTATCTGCAGACGTCGCTGCTCCCGGTGCTCGGCACCGCCGCGCCGAACGTCCGCGTGCGCGCGTTCGAGCTCCCGCCTTCGCTCCTTCGCGCGAATGCGCAAGACGACGGCTTCGACATCCTCCTCCTCCCCGGCGGCGGCGAGCACCTTCCCGCGAGCTGGGTCTCCGAGCAGGTCGGCGAGATCCGTCGCGGCCTCTTCGCGTCGCCGGCGCTGCGCCAGCGTCTCGGCAAGGGTCCCGTGCCGCTCGACACGCTCGCCGAGGTGCCGTTCATCATCCCCATCTTCCGGCAGCAGGGTCGCGTGGTGCCCGTCGACGACGATTTTCCGCTCCCGCGCACGCAGCGCAAGATCGGCCATCAGGTGCAGACGTTCCTCGTCGGCCTCGAGGTCGCCGCGCAGACCGAGCAGCTCGCGTTCGGACCGGCGATCGCCGCGCAACGTCACGTGGCGACGGGCGCGCTCGTCGAGATCCCGATCGACGGCTACTCGGTCACCGATCCTCTGACGTTCGCGTGCAACGTCGACCGCGTGTCGGCGCGCCTTCGCACGGCGTTCGGAAATGCGCTGCGCGCCGCGATGAACGCGATGAGCCCGCCGCGCTGATACGTTCAGGGCATCGCCGTGATCCACGCGTCGAGCAGCGCATGCCCTTGCGCGTCGACGACGCGCGTGACGACCGGCGGCATCTGCACGACGGCGTTGGGCTCGTCGGGCGGCACGACGCGGCGCCCGGAGAGGATCGACACGAGGCTCGCGCTCGGATCGTTCTTCACGATGCGTACGTAGCTCGTCCCCGCATCGACGTCCTGCCGGCTCGACACGACTCCGACGGCCGTCTTGTACGCATCGAGGTTCGTCACCGTCGATGGCACGGCGTCGTTCGTGAGCTCGGTGCCCTTCAGCAAGAACCGTAGCGGCGTCGCGAGGAAGTTCGCCGCCGCGCTGGGGTTCGCGTTGTGACACGAGCCGCAGTTCGCGTGCAGCCAACCGAGCGCGGGCGCGGCCTTCGTCGTGCCGTCGTCGGGGATCGCCATCGTCGTCGCCGGCGGCATGGCGGAGAGCCGACCCTCGGCGGTGAGGCTCGCGAGCGTGACGCCCTGCGCGGTCGCGATGCCGAGGCTGACCGCCTCGATCCCGAGGAGCTGATCCTTGCGACCCATGTGGCAGTAATCGCAGTTCGTGGAGCTCGGGATCTCGTACGCGGGCTTGCCGGCCACGGCGACCTTCTCGCCGCTGTCCTTCCTCACGGCGTCGGTCTCGGCGTCGTTCCAGCGATAGGTCGTGTGCTGCCAGACGTCCTTCACCTTGAGGAACATGCGCGTCTCGATGCGCTTGCCGCCGAGCTTGAACTCCTTGAACACGCGCGTGCCGTTCGGGAACTTCCACTCGTCGAAGTCGGTGATGTCGATCTTCGTGCCGGGCGGCAGGTACAGGAAGCGCGACTTCTCCGCGCCGTCGCTCCAGAACTGCACGCCGGGCGTGTAGGGCTTGTTCTCGGGCGCGACCGTCTTCGAATCGAAGTCGGAGTAGAGGCCGGCACAGTCGAGATGCTCGTGGATGCCGTCGGCATCGAGGTCCGCCGCGCAGTCGCGCTTCGGCTTCGCCGCGTCGGCCGCATCGGGCGGCGGAACGTACTGGTCCTGCGGAGCCGTCTCGGGCACGGCCGCATCGGGCGGGTCGCTCACGACGCCGCTCTCGTCACTGCTGCAGCCCGCCATCCAGCCGGCAACGGCGAGCGGGACCGCGAGGAACGCCACCCGGAAGACGAGCTTTTGCATCGTCACACGAGGATACCCGAACGCCCCGCCGTTTCGATATATCCTCCCCGCTTCATGTCGGACAAGACCGCGGATCCTCACACCGCCCTCGACCCTCGCGTCGGCATCATCATGGGCTCGACGTCCGACTGGGCGACGATGGCCCACGCCGCGGAGACGCTCGAAGGTCTCGGCATCGCCTTCGAGGTGAAGGTCGTGTCCGCACACCGCACGCCCGATCTCTTGTTCGAGTACGCGAGCACGGCAGAGCAGCGTGGGCTCTCGGTCATCATCGCGGGCGCGGGTGGCGCGGCGCACCTGCCGGGCATGGCGGCGTCGAAGACGCTCTTGCCCGTGCTCGGCGTGCCGGTCGAATCGAAGGTGCTGCGCGGCGTCGATTCGCTCCTCTCGATCGTGCAGATGCCGGCGGGGATCCCCGTCGCGACGTTCGCGATCGGACGCGCGGGCGCGATCAACGCCGCGCTCGCGGCCGCGCAGATCCTCGCGCGTCAGGACGGCGCCGTGCGCGCCGCCCTTGCTCGTCATCGCGACGATCAGACCGCGAAGGTCCTCGCGCAGCCCGATCCGCGCGTGCCCCCCGACGAGGAGTCCGCGCCCGGCTCCGTGACCACGCCCGCATCGAGCCGTCGCGACGGAAAGGCGAAGGGCTGACGTCGTGACGATCGGCGTCCTCGGCGGAGGCCAGCTCGGACGGATGATGGCGATCGCCGGCGTCGCGCTCGGCCAGCGCTTCGTGTTCCTCGATCCCGGCGCGGAGTCCTCGGCAGGGCACGTCGGCAACCTCCGCGTCGGCGCGTACGACGACGAGGAGCGCCTGAGCGAGCTCGCGCGCAAGAGCGACGTCGTCACCTACGAGTTCGAGAACGTCCCGGTCGGCTCCGCGCGCTTCCTCAACGAGCTCGTGCGCGTGTACCCGCCGCCGCGAGCGCTCGAGGTGAGCCAGGACCGGCTCGACGAGAAGCGCTTCTTCGCGTCGCTCGGGATCCCCACCGCGGGCTTCGCGCCGGTCGCGACGAACGACGACCTCGAGAAGGCCGTCGCCACGCTCGGTCTGCCCGCGGTCCTGAAGACGCGCCGCTTCGGCTACGACGGCAAGGGCCAGTGGGTCCTGCGCACGAGAGAGGACGTCGAGAACGCATGGGAGGCGCTCGGCGCCGCGTCGCTCGTGCTCGAGGCGTTCGTGCCGTTCGAGCGCGAGATGTCGATCCTCGCCGTGCGAAGCAAGACCGGCGAGACGCGCTTCTATCCCCTCGTCGAGAACGAGCATCGCGGCGGGATCCTGCGCGTGTCCTATCCGAAGAGCGACGCATGGACGCCGGAGCTGCAGGCGCGCGCCGAGGCGCATGCGGGGCGCGTGCTCGCGGAGCTCGATTACGTCGGCGTGCTCGCGATCGAGCTGTTCATCACCGGTGGCGAGCTCGTCGCGAACGAGATGGCGCCGCGCGTCCACAACTCCGGTCACTGGACGATCGAAGGGGCAGAGACGAGCCAGTTCGAGAACCACGTGCGCGCGATCCTCGGGATGCCGCTCGGGTCGACGCGCATGGTCGGGTACTCGGCGATGATCAACGCGATCGGCAAGCTACCGCCGCGCGACGAGGTCCTCGCGATCGAGGGCGCGCATCTCCATGCGTACGCCAAGCACGAAGCGCCGGGACGCAAGGTCGGTCACGTCACCGTGCGCGCCGAGTCGAAGCGCGAGCTCTGCGACAAGATCGAGGCGCTGCTGCCGATCGTCGATCCCGAGGGCTCGCCGCGGCCCTGCCGCTGATCGTCCCTATTTGACGGGCGCGTACTCGATGACGTCGTACGCGACGTCGTCGGCGGTCCCGTACTTCTTGTCGAGGCCGGGTTGGTATCCGACGTAGCCGGTCTGGTTGCCGTCCGCGTCGTACGCCATCGTCACGCGGCTCGACCGGACGTCGTCGGCATCGATCCACACGCCGTTCGGGCCGGGCGCGCTCACGGTGGAGTAGCTCTCGAGGAGCCCATTCGGCGCATACGTGCGCACGAGGCCGGAGGAGATCCCATCGTCCGCGGTGCCGAACACGCCGTCCGCGCCGGCGGTGCGCATCACGTAGCCCTTCGGTCGCAGGAGCGCGTCGTAGAAGAGATCGTTCTGTCCCGCGATCGGATCGTCGGCGGTGCCGAGGACGCCGTCGGGGCCCGGCTGCTCGTAGAACGAGAGGCGTCGGACCGACGAAGGGCCGCTGAGGACGACGCGATACGTGAGCACGAGGTCGGGACCCGACAACGACTGGATGCCGTCGAGCTGTCCGTTCGCGGCGAAGGTCTGGACCTCGACCTCGGTGATGACGCCGTTCGCATCGGCGTACGTCGTCTCGATGGACGAAGCCTCCGCGTCGTCCTCGGTCGTCGCGATGCTCGCGAGCACGTCGTCGACGGTGTCGAGCTCGCCGTCCGGGCCAGGGAGATACGTCTTCGTGCTCGTGCCGTCCGCCGAGTGCACGAACCGCGCGCGGTACCAGACCTTGTCGTCGGGGGTGCCGAGCTTGCCGTCCGGACCCGGGCTCGAGATCGCGGTCTGCCGGAGCACGCGTCCGTTCGTGTCGACGGCGTGGATCTCCCCGCTCACGATCGTGCCGTTCGACGCGAACGTCTTGCGCAGCACCCACGGGCTCACGACGGTGACGAACGAGAGCTTCGTGCTCGACAGGGGCGTGCCCTTGCTCGACGCGAGACCCGACGTCTTCACGCGGTACGTCGCGCCGGGCGCGAGCGGCGCCGAAGGAGCGATCACGATGCGGCAGTGCGCGTCGTCGTACGTGAGCGACGTCGCCACTCCGATGCTCGCATGCGGCGCGAGGAGAACGACCGACGATGCGGTGATCGTCTTCGGATCGAGCGGCGCGTCGAAGTCGAGCGTGATGGGGGAGAGCACGCCTGCGCGCGTCGCGCCCGCGGCGGGTGACGAGGCGGCATGGCAGGCCGGCAAGCTCGCCGGCAGCCGCCCGTTCCGCGGCGCAGCGGGAGTCGCGTCTGCGGGAGGGGCGTCGTCGCTGTCGGGCGGTGCCGTCGCCTCGACCGACGCGACGCCGCCTCCGCATCCCATGACGAGGAACAGGAAGACAGCCGGCGTCGTCACGCGTGCGGAGCGCATGAGAGAAGACTTCCAGTCCGCCGTCGCGTGCTTCATGAGCATTGGGTGAAATCCGGATGATGCGTGGCGAAGCGCCCCAGCGACCACAGGCAGCGCGCGCAGAACGCCAGGAAAATAGGCGTTTCGTGCATGGCAACGTTCTTGCTCGATGCTCGAGCATGAAGACGCGAATGCTCACTCTGTTTGCCGCGGCCCTCTTCGTGATGAGCACGGCGGCCTGTCATCGCCGCGCGCGACCGGCCGAGGGGCCGATGGAGCGCGCCGGCAAGAAGGTCGACAACGCCGCGCACGACACCAAGGAAGAGGCGAAGGACCTGAAGAACGACGTGAAGAAGGACGTGAAGTAGTCCGCGGAGCCGTCCGCTACTGGACCACGCACGTCCCCGTGAGCGCGCTCGGGTCGATCTTGCAGAACGCCGTCGCCGGCGCGCAGGCCGCGCATGCGATCTCCTCGTTCCGCGCTCGACACTGGGACGTCCGCGCGCGGTAGTCCGATCGATACGCAGGCTGCGCGGACTTCGCGATCGCCGCGTTCGGACACTTGCACGGCGCGCAGACGTCACCGACGGTCGCGAGCACGCAGTCGTCGTTCCCGGAGCAGCTCGTGGAGTACTTCGTACCTGCGAGCTGCTCCGGCAGGTTGGGCGGTTGCGGGAGCTTGCACGACGTCTCGGTCGCGTCGTCGGTCACGACGAGCTCGCGCGGGGGAAGCCCGGTGCGCTTGCCGTCGCCGGTGACGGCGATCGTGTACGTGCCGGCTGCGAGCGCCGGGATCTTGCAGGTGGTGCCCGGCAGCGCGCAGATCGCCGGGCACGCCTGATCGCCAGGAGGCGGACACGTCTTCGTCGTCATCGACACCGTAATCGTCGTGCCGCTGACGTCGACCTTGCAGGGATCGAACGTCGTGAAACATCCGAGGCAACCCTCGGCGGCGTCGACGGCGATCTCGAGCGCTACGTTCGCGCGCGCGATGCCGGGCACGCATGCGCGGTCGCCGGCAAGGGTCGCGGTGGTGCACGAGCCGCCGCCGCCGCCGTCGATGCCGCTGCCGCCGCTCGAGCCGCCGCCTCCTGCGCCACCGTCGCTGACCGCGCTCACCGTTCCTCCGCAAGCGACGAGCACGATCAGGAACGAAGACGCGACGGCGAGGCCGGTGGGGAAGGTCATCCCATGATCAGAGCATAGTCGCGGGCGGCGCGCCTTCGCTCCACGTCACGACGACATCGCGTGCCGTCCAGGCCTTCGCGAGCGCGCGGAGCTGCTTCTCGGCTTGCTCCTTGGCGCGTGCGATCGCCTTCGGGTCCTTCGCGGCGGCTTCGAACGCGACGATCGCATCGCGCCGCGCGACGGACTCGAGCGCCTCGTTCCGCTTCGCGAGCACGTCGGTCGCGCGGGCGTGCACGTAGGAGTGAGGCTCGTCGAAGCGCGTCGAGAGCACCTCGGGGGCGGGGAGGTGCACGTATGCGGTGCGCGTTGCCTCGTCGAAGCGCGCGTCGCCATCGGCGAGCTTCGCGAAGTCGACGCCCATCACGACGTCGCCCGTCGCGACGAAGAGCAGCGAGTCGTCGGCGTCGACGAGCCCGTAGAGACGTGTCTGGTGGTCCTTCACGTCGATCACCTTCTCGACGTGGAGCGACAGCGTCTCGAGACGCGCGAGGTCACGAAGGTCCTTCACGACCGTCGGCGTGGGGTGCTCGACGCGCACCTCCGAAGGCGGCTTCGGCCGCAGCTCTTGCAGGTAGCCGAGTGTCATCGCGGCGACGGCGATGAAGGCAGCGGGCCAGGCAAAGCGCGACAGTTCGGCCAGCGATCGCGGCGCAGGCGTGGTCATGACCGGCAAAACCGCCGAGCTGGCCGCCGCATTCCGCTTTTTTACACGGAGGCTCGGACGCTCGGAAGCGAGAGGGAAGTCTCGGACCGAGGTCGCAGGTCGGGACCCTGAACATCTTTCCGAGCTTCCGAGCTTCCGTGTAAAAAATTCAGGCTACTGCGGCGCAGCGAACGTCGCGGTCATCAGCGCCACGTTGTACGGGTCCCACGTCGACATCACGAAGTCGATCGTGAACGTGCCGTCGGGCTTCGCCGTCACGTCGGGGAGCATGTACGCGCCATAGAAGCCGGCGCGGTCGCAGTTCAGGAGGCGCTCGCCTTCGCAATCGAGGGCAACGCAGCAGTACTTCGCGCGGAACGCCGGATCCGACAGCGACGCGACCGTGATCGGCGCGCTCCACGGTCCTTCTGCGCTCGTCGCGAAGCGCGCGAAGATCTGGTTGTCCGTGCCGGCGATCTCCTGGTCGAGCATCACATAGCGGCCGATCGCGGCGAAATACCGCACCGAGAGCTCTCCGATGCCCGCCGACGCGACGACCGGCGCGCTGCTCGCAGGCGCCACCGCGCTCGGCATCCACGTCTCCGTCGCGGCGTCGAAGCGTTCGAAGCCGGCCTCCTGCGCGAGAGTCGCCACGCGCTTTCGCGCGAGATGCACCGCGCTCCGCCGGTAGTCGCCGGTGCCGTACAGGTAGACGAAGTCGCCCTGCACCACGGGCGCGACGTTGATGAAGTCGCCATGCAGCGCGCCGGCCGCGTCGAAGCGCTCGTCGACGCCGTAGAGGATGTCGTAGCTCGGCGTGCCCGTCGTCGACGGCGCAGCCCAGCGCGCGAGGTACGAGCCCTTCATCTCGACGGTGCTCGGCGAGACCACCGTCGTGTAGAACACGTACACCGAGCCCTCGTGCGCGAACGCGCCGGACGGGACCTCGAAGTCACCCGGCAGGTTCGGAAACGCGTTCGCGCCGCGCGGCCCTGCGGGGTTGTGGATGTACTCCGACAGCGCGTGGCCCGGAGGCGGCGTCATCGACGCGGCCGCGAGGTCGCGCTCGATCCGGCTGTCGTGCGCATGGCCGATGCCGCTTCCCATCGGACCGCCGAGGAAGCGCAGATTCGTGCAGAGTACACCGGGATCGGCCGCGACCGCGGCGCGCGGCACCGCCGCATACCCCACGGCGTCCGGGAGCGACTCGGGACCGAGCGGCCAGATCCCCTGGTAGCCGGCGCTGTCGCCGAACAAGAAGAAGAGATCGTCACCGTTTGCGACGGGGATCCCGAGGTCGGTCCCGCGCAGGTTCGCGCGGAGGTCCGGCCGGTTTGCGGAAGGATCGTCGAGGTTCCGGTTGCTGATCAGCTTGCAGCGCTCGTCGAGCGACACGAACGCCGGCGGACCGCCGGGCGCTGCGCCGGCCGCGCGCGCCGTCGTGGTCGTCGGCGCGCGCGCCTCGTCGCGAACCGTCGACTCCGAAGCGCACGCGACGAAGACGATCGCCAAGGCGACCACCGCGGAGCGCGACGACATGACCCATGGCTATCGGACGTGCGCCGGCGCGTCACCCCGGACGCGCCCGTTCTCGCGAATCGCTGCGCGGCGCGCGACGCAGCAACGGTCGGAGAGCGCGTCAAAATGAGGGAAAATGCGGGGCCGCGACCTCAACGACGCGCGCGTCCTCGATGACGCGGCGCAGCACCGAGCACACTGGAAACCGCGGCGCGGTCGATGCATACGCGGCGCGAATGCTGACCCTCGCCCACGCCGTCGAAGCGCAGAGCCGCATCCGCCCTGACGCGATCGCGCTCGTGTCCGCCGCGACCGGCGCTCGCATCACGTATGCCGAGCTCGCCGAGCGAGCCGCGCGTCTCGCGACCTGGCTCGCCGAGGAGCACGGCGTCGTGCACGGCGATCGTGTCGCCGTGCTCGCGCACAACGACGTTCGAACGTTCGAGCTGCTCGTCGCGTGCTCGCGCCTCGGCGCAGCGCTCGCGCCGCTCAATGTACGGCTCTCCGACGACGAGCTCGAGGCGGTGCTCGGGCAATGCGAGCCGCGCGTCCTGTTCGTCGACGACGCGCATGCCGCACGCGCGCCGAAGAGCGCCGCGGTGCGCCGTCCGCTCCTCGCGCTCGTCCTTGCCTCCGGATCGCCGCGCGCGATCGCCGGAGCGATCGACGACACCGTCGTCCTCCTCTTCACGTCCGGCACCACGGGCAAGCCGAAGGGCGCGATGCTCACGCACCGGAGCATCGCCGCGAACGCGGACAGCACGCGCCGCGCATGGGAGCTGTCGGAGCGCGACGTCGCGCTCGTCGACGCGCCGCTGTTCCACACCGGCGGGCTGAACGTCCTCGCCACGCCGCTCTTGTACGCGGGCGGCACCGTCGTCGTCGCGCCGCGCTTCGACGCGGTGCTCTCCGGAGAGATCCTCGTCCGCGAAGGATGCACGGTCGCGTTCGGTGTGCCCACGATGATCGAGCGCCTGCTCGCGTCGGGCGTCGTCGATCGCTCGCGCGTGCGTCTGTACGTGACCGGCGGTGCACCCTGTCCGCGCACGTTGCTCGATGCGTTTGCCGAGAAGGGCGTCGCGCTCGTTCAAGGTTTCGGCATGACCGAGTGCGGCCCGAACTGCTTCCGTCCGATGCGCGAAGCGGGACGTACCGGCTCGGTCGGCACGCCCACGTTCGGCCTCGAGACGCGCCTCGTCGGCGACGACGGCAAGGACGTGGCGGAAGGCGAGCCCGGCGAGCTTCTCCTCCGCGGTCCACACGTGTTCGGAGGCTATTTTCGCGACGAACCGGCGACGCGCGCCGCGCTCGACGCGGAAGGTTGGCTCCACACCGGAGACGTCCTGCGCGCGACCTCCGAAGGCTGGTTCGTCGCCGGTCGCAAGAAGGAGATGTTCATCTCGGGCGGCGAGAACGTTTATCCCGCCGAGGTCGAGATGGCCTTCACGCAGCATGCGGCGGTCGCCGAGGCCGCGGTCGTGAGCATCACCGATCCGAAGTGGGGCGAAGCCGGCGTCGCGTACGTGCTCGCGCGTGCCGGTGCGCCGGAGCCCACGGCCGAAGCGCTGCGTGCGTTCCTGCGCGAGCGCATCGCCGCGTACAAGGTGCCGCGTACGATCTACGTCGCGCACGAGCTGCCGCGCACGGCGAGCGGGAAGATCGACAAGCGCGAGCTCACGACAAGGGCCGCTGCGCCGGCGGCTTGATCGAGAGCGTCAGTCGCCGCGCTGCGCGCGTTCGACGGCGTCGACGTCCGAGCCGACGATCCACACCGTGCTGCTGCTCCGCACGACGCCCGTGAGCGGGATGGCGTTCGAGGCATTCG
Organism: Labilithrix sp.; assembly: GCA_028287065.1. GTDB lineage: Bacteria > Myxococcota_A > Polyangia > Polyangiales > Polyangiaceae > Labilithrix. The sequence continues at coordinate 14,117 of JAQBQJ010000077.1, forward strand.
CCGCGGCCCTCGCGCGTGCGAAGGCGGACGGGTTGTCGTCGACGTCGATCACCTCGAAGGCGATCTTGCGATCCGTGAGCCCGCGCTCGAGCGCGCGACACGCGCTGCACCACTTCGCGGCGTAGACGGTGACGGGCGAAGACGCGAGCGACGACACTCCGGGCTCTGCGGCGCCGGCGACGCCGGAGATGCTCGCCGTCGCAGCGACGGCAGCGATGCCGGCGATCAGAGCCAAGGACGCGATGCGACTCGAGCGAAGGGATGACACCTCCTCATCGTACGAGAGCGTGCGCGGCGCGCAACCTGCGGCCCTTCGTCGTCCGAATGGGTGCGGGAGGCCGCGTTGCGCGGGCCCTCTCCCCGCCGCAAGCTCCGAGAATGCGCCCCCTCCGTCTGCTTGCTCTGGTTCCGAGCGTCGTGCCGGCGCTCCTCGTCGCCGTCTCGTGCAAGGAGGTCGCCCGGGGTCCCGGCGCGGCGTCGTCTCGCGAAGCGGGGCCTGCCAATGACGACGTCGAACCCGGCCCGCGCAGGGAAGCCGGAGTGAAGCGGGACGCCGCCGCCGGCGACGACGCGCACTCGCCCCCGCGCGGCGTGACCGTCACGGTGATGGACGGCACGACGCCGCGGGAGGCGGTTCGCGTCATCTCCCACGATGCAGCAGGAGCCGTGATCGGCGAGGCGCAGACCGATGGGGCCGGGAAGGCCACGTTCGATGGCGACGCTGCCGCGCCGGCCATGATCACGGTGCTCGACTCGGCGGCAGCCAAAGCCCCCGCAGCGGTCACGTTCCTCGGCGTCGAGGACGGTGACAAGCTGACCGTCGACCTGCGCGGCCAGGTGCAGGCCGACCCGGCGCAGCTCGGGAGCTACTCGGTCGGCTTCGCCGCGAACGACGTCACGAAGGACGCCACCCTCTACCAGGCGTACGTCGGCGGTAGCTGCTCCGGACAGGCCGAGGATGCGAAGGCCCCGATCGTGGTGCCGCTCGTCGACTCGTGTCTCGGCGCGAAGAACGCCGCGCTCGTGCGCGCGTCGGGGAAGGACGGTGACCTCGGCTTCGCGTTCGCGAAGGACATCGCCAAACCTTCGGGAAAGAAGGCCGTCGACGTCCCGATGAAGGAGTTCAAGGCCGCCGGCGTCACGCAGGTCAAGGCAAGGCACCTGCCGGAGGGGGGCGAGTTCTCCGCGAGGCTCGGCGCGCTCGCGAACGGGCGCTTGTTCGCGATGTCCGAGAAGGGCGGAACGCTTGATACCGGGATCGACTACGCGACGCCGACCGGCTTCGCGGATGGGTATCAAACCTCGGTCACGATGACGTCGCATCCGGACGGCGGCGGATCCGCGCAGACGACGCTGACCCGTCGCGAGCCGACGATGGCGCTGGCGTCCTCGAACCTGGCGGCGTTCAACATGGAGAGTGCGCTGCCGCTCTTGACCACGCCGGAGGTCGTCGACAAGGTCGCGGGGCGGCCCGAGATCACGATCAAGAGCGAGGCGCCGATCAAGGTCGCCGATTACGGCGTCCTGCGACTGAGCTGGACGGCGGAGGAGGACGGCGGAACCTCGAACGGCGCGTGGACGGTGATCATGCCTCCGACCACGACCTCGGTGACGCTGCCGGCCTTGCCTGACGACGCGAAGCTCTTCACGCCGGTCTCGCCGATCACCGTGCGGACGGTGACGATCCTCGATGTGTCGACGATCCCCAGCTACACGCAGGCGAAGAACACCGTCCCGATGCCGGCGTCCGCGCCGCTCGATCTCGTCGATCTCGGCAGGCCGCTGGCGTTCCCCGGCCTCGTGAAGGTCACGTCGCTCGACACGACGGTCGACTGACGGCCGCGCTGCCGTCCGATACGGCTCACCGAAACCGCATGCACCGACCGCCCGCGTACCCCGCCTTGTACTCCGGCAGCTTCAGCGCCTGCGGGTTGTTCAGCGCGCGGGCGCTCGAGTAGCCGATGCCCTGGTAGAGGAGCGTGAAGCCTCCGGCCTTGGCGAGCGCGACCTCGTTGAGGTTGCCGCGCAGGTCCATCCACGGCTCGCCGCCGTCGATGCTCACGACGTCGGCGGCGACGCGGCCGGGCGCGGCGATCCGCGAGACGCCTTCGTGCGTCACGTTCGGGCCGAACGACGGGTAGTAGTAGACCTGCGACGTCGACGCCGAGTCGCTGCTCACGTTGACCTTCGTCGGATCGGACGGCGCGAGACGCGTGCCGTTCGCCGTGACCGCGTCGAGCACGGACTCCGTCGCGAGCTGGCCGCCGTCCCACGCGCAGAACGCGGCGAGCACCGCGTTCGGGATGCACGTCATCGCCTTCACGTCGAGGTCCGCCTTCGTCGCCGCGCGCGGGAGGCCGCCGTTCTGGTTCGTCATCACGTCGTCGGGATACCAGTACGTCGGGAAGCCGTACGAGCCGGCGCCCTGGTAGCAGTTGTGCCCGTGCACGTAGACGTAGAGAGCGCCGCCGAACGCGTAGCTCGTGCCCACGTTGCCGGTCGTGCCGGCGGGCTGGTTCGGCAGCGCGATCGAGTCGGCATCCGTGTCCGACGCGAGGAACTGCGCCCACGACGCGTTCCATGCAGGCGGCGGATGCGCGCCGGCCCACGCCTTGAGATCGGGCCGGTGGTACTGCTTCGTGATCGCGTCGACGAACGCGCGCACGCGTCCGGCCGTGACCTCGTACTTGTCGAGGTAGACCTTCTTGCCGGGCTGCGCGGGGTCGGCATAGCCCGGCACCTCGAGCGAGCGGCAGCAGCTCTCGTGCTGCGCGCCAGGCTCACCGATCTCGCCGCGCCCGCAGGTGTCGCCGCCGAGGTGCACCTTGCAGCTCGGTGCGTCCCGACCGACCTCCGGCTGCGGTCGCGCGGCGAGGCTCACGCGGAAGCTCGCCGCCGCACGCGTCTTGTTGCGGAGCACGACCCAGTACTCGCCGGCGGTGACGATTGTCTTCGTGAGATGAGCGTCCTTCATGCCGTCGCTGTCGTCGCCGGAGGCGAGCGTCGTCGAGCGCGCATTCACGATCCACGCGACAGCATCGTCCGTGCCGCCTGCGCCGCGCACCCAGACATCGAGCTTGTCGCCGGCGTTCGCCTGCACGCGCAGCGCGCGATACAGCGGCGACGACCCGTACGCGACGGTCTTCGTCTCGCCGAACGCGAGGTCTCCGATGCGCTCGTTCGCTGCGAGGACCCGGAGCGCGTCGGTCGACTCGGCGAGCTCCTCGTCGTCGTCGCCTGTCGCGGAAGCGGACGTGCATGCGCACGCGCCGCCGCATGCGAGGAACAGCACGAGGCCCAGCGCAGCGCGAGCGGTCACCATCGTCCAGGTGCATGTACGTCCAGCACCTCACGATGTCCCCCTCAGATCGTGACGCGCACCACCTCTTCGACCGTCGTGAGGCCCTCTTTGACCTTCATGAGGCCGATGCGCCGCAGGGTGGAGACGCCGCGCTTCTTGAGGAGGAGCCGATATTCACGCGGGCTCGCCTTGTGCTTGATCAATTCGCGCATGTCGTCGTCGACCATGACGACCTCGAAGATGCCGGTGCGGCCCTTGTAGCCGGTGCGCAGGCACTCCGAGCAGCCCTTCGGCTTCACGACCTTCGTGCCCTTCGCGAGCACGAGCTCCTCGCCGTCGAAGAGATCGCTGTCGAGCGGCACGAGCTCCTGACACTTCGTGCACACGAGCCGCACGAGGCGCTGCGCGAGGATGCCCGTGAGCGCGTTCGCGACGATCCATGGCTCGACGCCGAGGTCGACGAGGCGCACCGCGCTCTCGACCGCGTCCGAGGTATGGAGGGTCGAGAGGACGAGGTGACCCGTGAGCGAAGCCTGCAGCGCGATGCCCGCCGTCTCGGTGTCGCGGATCTCGCCGACCATGATGACGTCGGGATCCTGCCGGAGGATCGCGCGGAGGCCCGTCGCGAACGTGAATCCCGCCTTCACGTTGGTCTGACCTTGCGTGATCTGCGGGAGCTCGACCTCGATCGGATCCTCGAGCGTCATCACGTTCGTGCGCCGCGTGTTGATCAGGCGCATGAACGAGTAGAGCGTCGACGTCTTGCCCGCGCCCGTCGGCCCGCTCGTGACGAGGAAGCCCTGCGGCCTGTCGACGAGCTCGCGCACGATCGCCTGCGTAGCCGCGTCGAGGCCGATCTTCTCGAACGGGATGAGCGTCTGTCCGGAGAGGATGCGCATCACGATCTTCTCGCCGAGCGACGCCGGAAACGACGAGGCGCGCAGGTGGACCGTGCCGCCTTCGGGCGTGAGCGTGAGCTGGCCGTCCTGCGGGACGCGCCGCTCGGCGATGTCCATGCGCGCGAGGACCTTGATGCGCGAGACGACCTCGGACGAGATCTCGAGCGGAACGCTCTGCTCCTCGATCATCTCGCCGTCGACGCGGAAGCGCACGTTCATGCGATCGCGCTTAGGCTCGAGGTGGATGTCGCTCGCGTGCGCACGGACGGCGCGTCTCACGATCTCGTCGAGGACGATGACCGCGCCCTGCTCGAGGTGCTCGCTCATTCGATCGAGGTTACCCGAAGCGCGCGACGAACGCGCGGTGCACCTCGAGCACGGGATCGGTGCCGGTGGCGAGCTCGCGATCGCGGTACCCGGAGTGGATCGCGAGGACCGTGATCGCCGTCGTCGCCGGATCGACCGAGAACCGCGCCCGCCACTCCTTCACGGCGAGGACGAGCGACCCGTCGTCGCTCTTCTTGATCCGCCGATAGGGGTGCGGCTGCGGTCCTAGCGCGAGCGACTCGCGAATACGCGCCCGCAGATCGAGCGGCGCTCTCCCGCCCGCGAGATGCTCGGCGAGCCACGCGAGCTGCGCTTCGGCGTCGGGCGTGAAGTGGACCGTGAAGGACGGCCGCGGATCGTTCGCGCCCAACCATCCCGTGCGCGCGTCGGGAAACGCGTCCGCGTACGGGATGTACGGCTTGATGTCGATGACCGGCGTGCCGTCGATGAGATCGAGGTCGCGCACGTGGAGCACGAGACCTTCGATGCGCTCGAGGCGGACCGCGCTCATCCCGATCGGGTTCGGACGGTGAGGGGAGCGCGTCGCGAACAACCCACGCTTGCGATCGCTGCGCGGCGGAAGGACCTTCGAGCGCGCGCCGCTCGCCTCGTGGAACCAGAAGAGGATCCAGATGCGATCGAAGCCTTCGAGATCCGCGAGCGCGTGCTCGTGCTCGGGCAGCATCTCGATGCGGCCTTCGACGCCCTCGCCGCCCTCGGCGACCGCCTGGCGCGGAGCCTCGGCCTTCTCGACGAACGGCGAGCGCACGAAGCCGATCGGCTTGACGAGGTAGTCCACCACGGAGCTGCTCTTAGCACCGAGCGCGCGGTGACGCTGCGTTCGGGTCGTGGTACGGACGCGGCGCCTTGGGGGCTCGTGATCGGCAGGGTGCGTATCGCGTCGTGCTCGTGCTCGTGCTCGTGCTCGCCTCGCCGCCGCGCACCGCACGCGCCGACGAGGTCACCGTGCAGGGCCAGCGGCGCGACCCCGGCGCGACGAGCTTCACGCCTGCCGACGTCCGCCAGATGCCCGGCGCGTTCGGCGATCCCGCGCGCGTGATCGAGGCGCTGCCGGGCGTCATCCCGCTCGGCAGCGCGCTGCCGTTCTACTTCGTCCGCGGCGCGACGCCGTCGAACACGGGCTATTTCATCGACGGCATGCGCGTCCCGCTCTTCAGCCACGCCCCGCCCGGCGGCGGAGTCGTGACGGCGAGCGCGATCGAGTCGGTCGATTTCTATCCGGGCGCGGCGCCCGCACGGTTCGGCGGCGTCGGCGGCGCCGTGCTCTCGCTCACGACGACCCCGCCCTCGGAGCGCCTGCGCGGCGAGGCACGCGTGAGCGCCTACGACTCGTCGGCGCTCGTCGAGGCTCCGATCGACGACGGCCGCGCATCGATGCTCGTGTCGGCGCGCTACGGCTACACGCAGCTCCTGCTCGACCTCCTCGATCAGACGGCGAAGCAGGCGTACTGGGACTACTTCACGCGCGCGACGTTCCGGCCGACGCGCGGCGGTCGCGATCGGCTCAGCGTGGTCGCGCTCGGCGCATCCGATGCGGTGTCGGGCAGCGCGATCGGGGCGTCCGTCGAGACGACGTTCCATCGCGCCGAGCTCCGTTACGAGATCGCGGGATCGTCGCGCGCCCCCACGGTTCGTCTTGCGTTGACCACCGGCGTGAATGCCCAGTCGAACGAGGTCGGCGGTGTGCGCGATCGCATCCTCGGCGCGCGAGCCGACGGGGCGTTCCCGCTCGCCGCCGACGTGAGCCTCGGCGCCGGCGCATCGGTGACGCTCGAGCGCTACGAGGTCGACGTGTCGAGCGGCGTCGCAGCCCCCGATCCCGAGATCCTGTTCGCGCCGCGGAACGATGTCTCCATCGGCGCGTATTCGAACGTCCTCTGGCGTCCTGCGCCGGGCGTCGACCTCGATGCCGGCGTCCGCCTCGGGATGTTCGCGACGAAGCGCGACGCGTATCCGCTCGGTGGCTACGAGTTCTTCACGCGAACGCATGGTCTCGTGCCCCCACCGGGTGCGGTCGGAAAGCCCGCCGTCGATCCGCGGCTCACAGCGCGCGCACGGATCGTTCGTGGCTTGAGCCTCGTCGGAGCGTTCGGCGTCGCCCACTCGACGCCGACGTTCCTGTTGCCCGGCCTCGCGATGAGCCGTCTCGAGGACGGGCTCCAGACCGCCGTGCAGTCGAGCATCGGCTTCGAGGCGGCGCTGCCCGGCGAGATCTCCGCCAAGGTGAACGGGTTCCTCCACGACTATCTGGACCTCAGCGATCCCACCGCCACGTGCCCGACGTCGACGGACCTCGTCTTCGACCCGACCGCTGCGTGCTTCGCGCGTCGGGTGCGCGGTCGCGCGTACGGCGCCGAGCTCCTGGTCCGCCGATCGCTCGGCAAGCGCCTCGGCGGGTGGCTCTCGTACACGCTCTCTCGCTCGACGCGCGAGACGCATGCGCCGGGATGGGCGCTGCTCGGTCACGGACAGGAGCAGCTCGCCGAGGTACTGAGCGAATGGGATCGCACCCACTCGCTCGGCCTGATGGCGACCTACGACCTCGGCATCGGCTGGCGAGCCGCGGCGCGCTTCTCGTATGCGACGGGCCGGCCGTACTCGCACACGGTGCAGGGCGTGTTCGTCGGGCCGTACAGCAGCGATCGCCTTCCCGACGTGCATCGCGTCGACCTCCGTCTCGAGAAGACGTGGACGATCGACGCCGATCGCCGGCTGTCGTTCGTGATCGAGGGGTACAACGTGACGGCGTTCGGCGAGCCTTCGGAGTGTCGTCCCGAGCACACGCTGCAGCTCGATCCGGTGCCCGAGTCGTTCCTGCGCAACCGGCAGGTCGACGCCTGCACCATCCACCGCGCGGCGCCGTTCACGATCCCGAGCGTGGGGCTCGAGGGCTCGTTCTGAGGCCGCAAGCGATCCAATCTGGCAACGCGGCGCTCCAAAGCGGGGCAACGCACATCAGGCGCCTGAAAAATCGACGTGAACGACATGAATTCGGCGCGCGAAGTCGTACGGTGAAACGGGTGAGCTCCCCGCCGACTCCGCCGCCGTCGTCCTCGGGACCGCGTCCCGTGAACCCTCACTACCGGAACCTGGGAACGATGATCCCCGATCCGGCGATCGCGCGCGCGTGGCACGAGCAAGCAAGGCGTCGCGCAGTCCAGCCGCGCGAGGCGTATGCGATGGCGGTCGCGGCCGATCGACTTCGCCAGCGACAGCTCGAGGTCGGCTATCGACTGTACTGGATCAACGCGACCATCCTCGGGAGCCACGACGTGTCCGCGCAGCCCAGCGGCTACGCGGTCGTCGGCCGTCACGGCTCGTGCGACGTCGTGCTCGAGCAGGACGAGCGCGTCGTGTCGCTCCGTCACGTGCTCGTGCGTGCCTCGTCGCTCGACGACGGCTTCCCCGTGATCAGCCTGCTCGATCTGCAGACCACGGCGGGCTTCGAGCTCTCCGACGGATCGAAGCAACGCTCGATCGCGGCGACTGGTCCGGTGGTCTTCCGCATCGGCACGTGCTCGGTCGTCGCGCTCCCGAGCAGCGGCCGCTACGCCGCGGAGCTGCCGGTGCCGGTCGTCGAGGCGGGCGAGCACGCGCCGCATCGCATCGCGGCGGTGCGCATCCCCGAGATCGAGGACAGCGTGCGCGCGCTGCACGGGGAGAGAGTCGGTCCGCCGCCGTCGCGCATCACGCTCCTTCCGCACTCGGTCGACTTGTCGTCGCGGCGATCGGAGCCGCTCGGCGCGCACCATCCTGCGCTCGAGCGGTCGGAGCGGACGGGCGAAGGCTACGAAGTGATCCTCGAGACGCCGCAGCGTCGCGTCGGCGTGCGTCTGTCGACGGCCGACCTCGATCACGGCGTGCTGATCGGCCGCTCCGACAAGTGCGTCGACGAAGGCCTGCGCTCGATCCTGAACGAGTCGGTCTCGCGCGTGCACGTGCTCTTGATCCGCGAGAACGGGCAATGCCACCTCTACGACTGCGCGTCGCTGGTCGGCACGTATCGGCACGGCGAGCCCGTGCGCTGCCTGCCGCTCTCGGACGACGGCACGTCCGTGCAGCTCGCGCGCCGCGCCGTCTCGCTCCACTGGCGCGCGCGCTGAACGTACGCGCGCCGTCTTTCAGGCCGGCGGCTTCGGCGGCGGGACTTCCTTGCGGAAGATCACGAACGCGAGGATGCCGATGAGCAGCTCGCCGGCGCCGAACAGGTAGAGCGCGAAGCCCATGCTCTTGTGCATCGCCTGCGCGAAGATCACGCTTCCGACGCCGTAGCCGACGAACAACGCGAAGGCGTTGAGGCCGATGGCCTGGCCGATGCGCTTCGGATCGAGCGACGTCGCGATGGCGGTGAAGAGCGGCTGGGTCATGTCGTAGCCGAGCGACACGGTAGTGACCGCGATCGCGGCGACCCAGAGCGGCACCGTGGGAGCGAGGGCGAGCGCCGAGATCGCGCCGATCGCGAGGCCCACCGGGATGAGCCTGCCTCGACCGAGCTTGTCCGCCATGCGACCGACCAACGGGCCGAACAGGAACCCGGGAACGCCATAACCGAGGAGCGCGAGGCCGATGCCGAAGTCACCCATGCCGTAGCGATCGTGGAAGTAGGCGCCGAACCACGTGAACGTGCCCGAGTGGAAGATGGCGTTGAGGAACACGTAGAGATACGAGCGGCCTCCGCGCGCCGTGCCGATCAGCGAGCCGTACCCGAAGAACTGCTTCGAGACCGACATGCGCATCTGAGGAGGGACGTCGCCGAGTCGATTGGCGACCGGCATCATGAGGAACGCGAGGAGGAACGTGATCGCGCCGACGCCGACGAGCAGGCCGCGCCATCCGATGTACTCCTCGGCGACTGCGCCCACCGTCGATCCGAACGCCATGCCGCCGGCCATCGCGCCGTAGACGAGACCGAGAGGTCGCCCGCGCTTCTCGTACGGGTAGGTCATTCCGATCTGCGCGAGCGACAGAGGAACGACGCCGCACGCGAAGAAGCCTGCCAGCGCGCGAGCGATGATGAGCTGCGGGAGCGTGCGCGCGAGGATCGACGCGAACAGCGCGACGCCGAGCAGGAAGAGCGACGTGAGGAGAACGCGGCGCCGTCCGACGCGGTCGCCGAGCGGACCGAGGAAGAGGCTCGAGACGCCGAACGGCCAGAGATACGCAGGGATGATGTAGCCGATGGTCTCGACCTTCACGCCGAACTTCGTGGCGAGCGTCGGCAGGATCGGCGCGAGCATGTATGCCTGGAAGAGGACGACGAACGCCGACGCGGCGAGCAGCCAGAGCAACCTCTCGCTCGGAGCTTGCTGCGCTCGAGGCTGCGGCGCGGCCGCCGGCCCGCCTGGCGCATCTGCCACGCCGAGCGCGGGCATAGGCTGCATCGGCGGCATCGGTTGCGCCGGAGCGAACGCCGGCTGCGGCTGCGCTGAGTCGACACCGAGCAGCGCGGGGCTGACCGGCGGTCCGAGCTGACCGAGCGTGGCTGCCGATTCATCGCCCCGCCCGGACGCGCGCTTCGCGAGCGTCTTCAAGGCGGCGAGCACCTCGTCGTCGACGCCTTCGAAGGCGCGCGCCGTCGCCGAGAGCTGCTCGACCTGGCTCGTCATGCGCTCGTTCTCGACGCGGAGCACCGCGTTCACGTCGTCGAGCTGCTTGTGCGCCGCCGTGGCTTGCTCGAGCTGCGCGCGCAGCGATCGGATCTCGAGGCGGAGCGCTTCGATCTCCTTCGCGGCGGGGATGACGAGCTCCGTCGACTCGATCGCCGCGTCACGCGCGTCATCGAGCCTCGGCACGCCTGGGATGGCGGGCGCGAACGCCGGCGCCGTCGCGGTCACGGGGGCCGGCGCGGGCGCTGCGGGCGCGGGCTGGCGGATCTTCTGGATCGGCGGTCGTGCGGGGCCGAGCCGCTGCGACGAGGGCGGAGGCTGCACCATCCGCGAGGACGACGGCGGAGCGACGAACGCGCGCTGCTGTGAAGACGTCGCGGCCGCGGGCGGCGGCCCGCTGGGCGGCGGCGCGGCGTACACCTGCTGTGATGAGGAGGGCGGAGCCGGCGCGCCCGCGATGAGTTGCTGCGACGAGGGCGGTCCCGGCGGGCCCATCAGCCGCACGTGCTGCAGCGGCACCCACGAAGACCCTGCCGCGACGTCATCCCAACGGATCTGCGCGAAGCCCGGCTGCAGCGCAGAGATGGTGCCGGCGAGCTGCCGGCCTTCCCAGGTCACTTCGACGCGCCCACCAGGCGCGGCCTGTTGCATGCCCAGCGAGCGTCACAGATCGCTCTGCCGAAATCAACGTGCAACGCCCCACGAGACCGCTCGGATCGCCGCGAAAAGGATCTTTTCTTCGGGGAATTAATCGGCGGATCGCGAGCCCGGGTCTGCAACCGCCCAGCGCGAGCGCGCGTAGGTGCCTGCAAGGAGGGCTCATGAAAGCCAATGCGACAAGCAGGGCTCGCAGCCTGATTACAGCGGGGATCGTCATCGGAACCATCAGCGCGTCGGCCATCGTGGCCGCGTGCAGCTCCGAAGAGGCGAAGAAGGACGAAGACACCATCGCGCCGCCGGGCGGAATCGGCCTCACGCAGATCGACCCGGTCGCGAACGCGCCCGAAGCCGCGATGCCGGTCGACGCAACACCGTCTCCGGACGGAAAGGACGTCTACTTCATCGCGTTCTCTTCG
>JAQBQJ010000080.1 GCA_028287065.1 Labilithrix sp.
CGTCGCGAGCTCGGCGGCGTCGGCGTAGCGTTCCGCAGGATCGACGCGCAGGCAGCGGAGGATCACCTCGTCGAGCTCGCGCGGGACCTCGGGTCGCAACGTCGACGGCGCCTCCGGAGGCGCGAGCGTCGCCGCCGCATAGATGTCGAGGTACGTCTCGCCTTCGTGCGGGGCCTTGCGCGTGAGCAGCTCGTAGAGCACCACGCCGATGCCGTAGATGTCCGAGCGGCTGTCGGCCTTCGCGGCCGATTCCATCTGCTCCGGTGACATGTACCGCGGCGAGCCCATCACCGTGTCCGGCTGCGTCAGCGCGGCGACCTCCTTCGGCGCGAGCGGCGAGTCCGTGCGCGAGATCCCGAAGTCGATCAGCTTCACGCACGGCAGCCCGTCGGCGCCCTTCGTGAGGAAGAGGTTCGCGGGCTTGAGGTCGCGGTGGACGATGCCGAGCCCGTGCACCTCGGCGAGCGCCTCGCAGGCCTGGAGGACGTAGTCGACGGCCTCCTCGACGGCGATCTCCTCGCCCGACTCGACGATCGCGTCGAGATCGCGCCCGTCGAGGTACTCCATCACCATGTACGGTGCGCCGTCGGCCATCGTGCCGACGTCGGTGACGCGCGCGACGTGCTCGCTCTTCAGATGCGTCGCGGCGCGTGCCTCGCGCAAGAATCGCTGCGCCATGCCGGGGATCTGGCGGATGACCGGGGCGATGACCTTAATGGCGACGGCCTGCTCGAGGACCACGTGCGTCGCGCGGTACACCGACGCCATGCCGCCGCCGCCCAGGTACGCCTCCACGCGATACCGCCCGTCGATGACGTCACCCGGCGCGAGCAGCTTGGGTGCAGGTGCGGGAGCGCAGTCTTCGGCTTTGGCGGCGGACATCGAGTGGCCTCGCCCGAGCAAGAATGCGAACTCCGATCCAACGAACCTCGACCACAACTCCGCGTGGTAGGGCCAGGAAATGTTGGCGAGTTGGTAACCGCGAGCACACAACCGCCACAGCGCGACGCCGTGTCCCGTTCGTGCACGAGCCGGACTCGTCGCCGCAGCGCACGCGCGCTGCGCGGCGGGTCTACGGCTTGGTGCCGACGACGCCCGGCTTGTGCGTCACGACGATGTGGCCGTGGCTCTTGTTGTCCGGGTACCCGTAGCGGAAGGCGATGGGCGCGTTGCCTTTGAACTTCTGGTGGAAGTCGTTCATGTCCTTGTTGTTCACCGTGCCGAACGGCTCGGCGTACTCGTACTGCCCGTAGTAGTCCTGCTCGAAGCCGTTCTTCTTCGCGATGCGCGGCGGCACGCCCGTCGTGTCGGAGATCATCCAGTCGGTGTGCGTCATCAGCCAGTCGCGGATGACCGAGAAGTTCGCGTCGTCCCAGAGCAGGTGGCTCGCGGCCTTCGTCATCGCCGACACCTTCGCCTTCGTGTCGAGGTGCTTCATCAGCGCCGGATGGCTCTTCAGGTTTCCGTCCGACAGGTCGTAGGCGACGTGGCGGAGGATGCGGACCTCGTTCGTCCCGGTCTTCTTGAAGCGGATCTCCGCATTCGCGAACGGGCCGCCACGGCCGGTCTTGCCGCTCTTCTCGGCCTTCGCGATGTCGGCGTCGGTCAGGTAGTGCAACGAGCCGTCGTCGTTGAAGTCGAAGTACCGATACGTGATCGGCTCGAAGCCGTGGATGGCCATCGCGGCGAGCGTGAACGCCGCCTCGCCCGGAACGGCGCCGCGGGTCTCGATGTCGAGGTTGATCGTGCGGCTGTGGGCCTTGAGGAAGAGCTTGCCGAGGTGCTCGCGGAGTGTGGCGAGCTCCTTGTCGAGCCGCTTGTTGTCGGGCTTCGTGATGCCGCGGATGTCGCCGGCGATCTCGAGGGAGATGGTGGTGAGCTCCGTCGCGTCCGGGAACGTCGCGAGGGCGGTGACGAGGTCGCCGCCGCCGAACGGGTAGACGACCTGCTTGGGCAGGTTTTTGGGCCGGAGCTTCGCGAGGAACGGCCCGGCAACGTCGATCCACTCGCGCTTGTACTCGTCGTACCCGCTCTTCATCGTCGCGCAGTGTTTGTCGACCATCTTCTTGTCGATGCCGGCGGGGATGAACGAGTCGTCGCCCGCGCAGGCCGCCACGCGGAAAGCGGCCTGTATTTCCTTGGTGAACTGCGTGCCGGCGAGCGGCTCCTCGGGCGCGGCGGGCGGCGCTGCGTCGGCCGCCGCGACCGAGCCGGCGTCGCCGGCGCTCGATGCCGCACCGGCCTCGGACGTAGTCATTCCATTATTCGCGGAGGGCACCGAGGTCGCTTTTTGCGACGCTTGCGTCGACGGGTCGGGCGGCTGCGAGCGGCACGCGGCGATCGACGCGAGCACGATGAACGTGAAGAACGGCGCAATGCTTCGGGCGAGGCCGGACGCGGGGAGTGCCGAGAGGGCCGAGGCGGGGCGGGGGCTCTTCACGGCGCGCACAGTGCCAATGATGGGGCGACTTGCCAACCGCCGTGCGCGCGGGATAGGACACTTTCGCGGTGCGAACCCCGCCCCCCGCATCCGCGTGCCAAGGTGTGACCGATGCCCCTCACCGAGTACGAGCGCTACCTCCGCGTGCCGGAGCTCCTCAGTCTTCAGAAGCCGGAGGAGTCTCGAACGCACGATGACGAGCTCCTCTTCCAGAGCGTCCACCAAGTGGAGGAGATCTGGATGAAGGCGGCCGACGACGAGATCACGCGGCTCGTCCCCGCGATGGACAAGGACGAGCTCGAGGCGGCGCGGGCCGGACTACATCGGATCTACTTGATCGAGAAGCTCATGGGCGACCAGATGCGCCTCCTCGAGACCATGGCTCCGGTCGCGTACTTCGCGATCCGGAAGGGCCTCGGTCACGGGTCGGGCCTCGAGTCGCCGGGCTTCAATCGGCTGCTTCGTAGCTCCAAGAAGGTGATCGACGCGTTCGAGCGCGCCTGCGCCCGTCACCGGGTCACCCCCGAGGACCTCGTGCGCGATCCCACGTTGAACCGGCCGCTCTGGGCGATCGCCGAGGTGATGATCGACGTCGACGAGGCGTTCCAGAGCTTTCGCTACCGGCACCTCGTGCTCGTGAAGCGCATCATCGGCGCGGGTACGCCGAGCCTGAAGGGCAACCCCATCGACCTGCTCGAGAACAACGCGAAGAAGATGTTCTTCCCCACGCTCTGGCGTGCGCGCGAGGCGCTCTTCAACGACTTCGTCCCCGGCGAGCTCAAGACATGAGCGGCCTGAACGGGACGGAGGCGGACCTCCTCGCGACCAGGCCCGACTTCCCGACGCTCGAGAAGGGCGTCCACCTCATCAGCCACTCACTCGGCGCCGTCCCGAAGAAGGCGCGCGAGTACGTCAACACGTTCATGGACGAGTGGGAGAACGAGTCCATCAACGCCTGGGGCATGTGGCTGCCGGCGGTGCGCGGCCTCGGCGATCTCGTCGGCAGCGTGCTGAAGGTCGATCCCGGAACGGTCGCGATCCTGCCGAACGTCTCGACGGTGCAGTCGTTCGTCGCGTCGTGCTTCACGTTCAACGAGACGAGCGGCCGCTTCAAGGGCCGCAACAAGATCGTGTACGACGACCTGAACTTCTCGACGGTTCACTACGTCTGGCAAGAGCAGGCGCGGCGCGGCGCGGACGTCACGATCGTGAAGTCGAAGGACGGCATCCACCCGCCGATCGACGAGCTCTGCGCCGCCATCGACGAGAAGACGCTCCTCGTCCCGATCAGCCACGTGCTGTTCCGTTCGAGCGGCATGTACGACGCGAAGCGCATCATCGATCGCGCGCACCAGATGGGCGCGCTCGTGCTGCTCGACTGCTACCAGTCCGCCGGCACCGTGCCGCTCGATCTCAAGGCGTGGGACTGCGACATGGCGTGCGGCGGCTCGGTGAAATGGGCCTGCGGTGGGCCCGGCGCGGCGTACCTGTACGTGCGTCCCGATCTGCTCGAGCATCTCGCCCCGACCTCGACGGGGTGGTTCGCGCACGCCGAGCCCTTCTCGTTCGACATGGGGCCGATGCGCTACGCGGCCGACGTGTGGCGGATGATCGGCGGGACGATGGCCGTGCCCGCGGTGTACACCGCGCGCGCGGGCTGGGAGACGATCGCGCGGCTCGGCGTCGATCGCATCCGCGCGAAGTCGCTCCGCCAGACGAAGCTCCTCCGTGACCTCGTCGACGCGCGCGGGTTCACCGTGAACACCCCCCGCGAGGACAGCCAGCGCGGCGGCACGATCTGCTTCGATTTCCCCGGTGCGGACGCGGTCTCGAAGACGCTCTCACAGCGGAAGTTCTTCCACGACTACCGGCCGAAGTGTGGCCTGCGCCTCAGCCCGCACTTCTACACGACCGACGAGGAGCTCCAGCGCTTCATGTCGGAGCTCGACGAGGTCCGGCGCACCGGCGCGACGACCGCCGGCGCCGCGGCCTACTGAGCACGCGCAACGCGTAAGCGCGCTTGAACGCCGCCCTAGGACGGCGCAACAGACAGGTTCATGCGCGGGTTGTTCGCTGCGCTCGCGGTCGCGAGCGCGCTCGTCATCACGTTCGGGAACACGACTCGGGCGCGTGCCGACGAGGGCGCGTCGCCGGCCGAGATCGCCGACGCGCGCACCGAGATCGGGACGACGCTCGCTCAGATGCGCGCGAGCTCGCTCCGGGTGCGCGACCATCTTCGGCTCACGAGGAAGCGTGGAACGCGCGCGCAGATCACGTGCGTCGACGAGGCGCTCAGCCGTTCGGACGTGGCGCTCCGCCGCGCGCGCGATCTCGCCGACGAGACGCTGGCCGCATACGGCCGCAACGATTTCGTCGCCGCGCGCCTGGCAAGGCACAATCTCGCGGAGCTCCGCGAAGCGCAGCGCCTGACCGCGATCGACGCCACGAAGTGCACGCCCGCACCGCCGCCGCCGATTGCGATTCCGCAGGGCACGACGGTAAAGCTCGAAGTCGATCCGCGCATCGCGGTCATTCCCTAAGAGAAGACCCGAGAAGTCTGAGAAAAACGCGAAAGCGCGAAGAGATTTTTTTGTCTGCCGATCGCTCGAATCGGGCGATCGGCAGACAAAAATTCTTCGCGCGTTCGCGCTTTTCTCGGACTTCTCGGATCTTCAGCGGTCTTGCCACTTAGCCGGACGGCGGTCGAAGTATGCCGCCACGGCTTCGCTGTGGTCGGCGCCGCTCCACGTGTCGACGAAGAGCTGGCGTTCCAGCGCGCGCACGTCGCGGGCGGTCGCGGTCGTCTCGCGCAGGAGCTTCTTCATGTCGGCGATCGCGCGGGGCGAGCCCTCCGCGATGTCCGATGCCCACGCGAGCGCCGTCGCTTTCGCGAGGCCGTTCTCCGTCACCTCGTCGACGAGGCCGAGCACCTTTGCCTCGGCGGCCGCGACCTCGTGCGACGCATAGAGGAGCCGCGCCGCCGTGCCGGGGCCGACGAGCGAGACGAGGCGCGGGACGGTCCCCCACGCGGTGGTCACGCCCATGCGCACCTGCTTGAACGAGATCTTCGCGCGCAGGTCGGCGACGCGCATGTCACACGCGAGCGCGAGCTCCGCGCCGCCGCCGATCGCCGGCCCAGGAAGCGCGCACACGATCGGCACCGCGAGCTCCGCCATCGCACGCGTGAGGTCCCAGCCGAGATCGCTGAAGCGCTCCGCCTCCTGCGGTGACGTCTTGTCCCGCAGCTCGCGGAGATCGCCGCCCGACACGAACGTGTGACCCTCGCCGGTGAGGATGGCGGCGCGCACCGTGCGATCGCGACCAACCTCGCCGACGGCGTCGACGAGATCGTTCAGCGTCGCGTGATCGAGCGCGTTCTTCGCTTGCGGACGGTCGATCGTCCAGATGACGATCGAGCCCTGCCGCTCGACGACGAGCATCGAGTCAGCTGCCTGCTCGGAGCCGTCGGACGTGCGTGTGGTCGTCGGCGTGGCGCACGCGCGTGGGGCGCTGCTCACCCTCGACCACGGCATCGCGCGCCGTGCGCTGGCGTCGCTTCTTGCGTCGCGCCAGGAACTTCTCGGCGTGCGCGATGACCGCGCCGGCGACGTCGAGCCCGCTCGTGCGCTCGATCCCTTCGAGCCCGGGAGAGCTGTTGATCTCGAGGATCTTCGGCCCGTCGCGGCCTTCGAGCATGTCGACGCCTGCGACCTCGAGGCCCATGACCTTCACTGCGGCCATGGCTGCGATGCGGTACTGCTTCGGGAGCTCGACGCGGACGCCGAGGCCGCCGCGGTGGAGGTTCGAGCGGAACTCGCCCTTCTTCGCCTGACGGCGCATCGCCGCGACGACGCGGCCACCGACGCAGATGGCGCGGTAGTCGCGGCCCTTCGACTCGGCGATGTACTCCTGCAGGATGATGTCCTGGCCCATCGCCCAGAGCGTCTCGAGCAGCGACGTGACGGCCTGCGGCGTCTCGGCGATCATCGTGCCGATGCCCTGCGCGCCCTGCTGCAGCTTCACGATCGCGGGCGTTCCGCCGATGAAGTCGAGCGCCGCGTCGACCGAGTCCGGCGTGCGCGCGCAGACCGTCTTCGGGACGTCGATGTCCTTCTTCGTGAGGAGCTGCATCGCGCGCAGCTTGTCGCGCGAGCGCGCGATCGCGATCGCATTGTTGAGGACGGGGATCCCCATCATGTCGAACTGACGCACCACGGCGAGGCCGTAGTTCGTGATCGACGCACCGATGCGGGGCAGAACGAGGTCGACGGGAGGCAGCAGCCGATCGCCGAGGAACATCGCGGGACGCCCCCGCGAGATGACGATCTGGAAGTCGAGGGGATCGGCGACCGTGACGTCGTGCCCGCGCGCGCGTGCCGCGAGCACCAATCGGCTCGTCGAATAGAGGCCGGCATTTCGCGAGAGGACGAGGAGGCGCATCGCGGAGGTCCGCAGGCTACGGACTTTCGACCCGGCCACAATGGTGGTCCGTTCGATTCGCGAAAAGTCGCGAAAGATCAATTATTTAGCTGCGACTCGTCGGCCTCGGCGACCGTCAGCTTCGCGGTGCGCGGAGGGGAAACGAGCTTCGCTGCGGTGGTCTCCGCGCGGGCTGCGACACCGGCTGTCGCATGCGCGCGCTCGCGGTGACCGCCGAGCTCGGCCGTGGACGCGGCGCTCGACCCGGCCTTCGCCCGCGGCCAGATCGCCGCCGCCGCGAGCAGCGCGATGGCGCCGAGGCGAAGGGAGCGATGCGAGCGGCGCGACATGGCTCTCGAGAGATGCATCCCGTATGCCTCTGCCCGAGCTTTGCCCGAAGGCCGGATCTCCCGGTAAAATAGAAGGCATCGCGACGCATGCGCGTGCGATGTGTCTCAGGCTGGCCACGCGCGAGGCCGATTGCCCGCGTCGCCGCGACCGGCCGATCATGCCGATGAGGCCGATCGACCAAGCGCTGGCATGCACGACTCTGGACGTGGTCCGTCCCCCTGGTACGTTCCACGTTCGATGCGGACTGCGCCCGACGCCGACGAGCTCGATCTCCCACCTCTGGACGGCCATATCGGCGGTCCCGGCGACTTTGGCGAGGAGGAGACCGAGGCCGCGACCGCCGACGATCTCCCCGAGCACCACGAGCTCGGCGACGCGCTCGACGACGCGACCTCGGAGGGTGATCCGCTGGAGGAATTCGCGGTCGAAGGCGCCGAGGTCGGCTGGCTGGTCGACGCCGAGGACAACGGCGCGCTCGACGTCGGGCCGTTCGACATCTCGCTCTCCGCCGAGACGAAGCTGCTGGACGAGGACGAGCCGGACGTTCGCCACCCCGACGAGGACCTCGGCACCGGCGAGGAGACCGTGCACACCGACGGCGGCGAAGAGGGACCGCTCGCCGAGGACGAGGAGCTCCGCGAGGAGGACCTCCCCGCGCTCGACGCGGACGACGACGGCGACGTCGCCGACGAGGCGCTGTTCGAGCGCGCCGCCATCGACACCGGAGAGGAGCTGCGGTGGGACGATCGTGCGTGGGCCCGCGCCCCCGTGCTCGCCGACGGCGCCGACATCGCAGATGCCGACGACAGCGGCATGCTCGCGACGCCCGGCGACGACCCGAAGCACCGCGCGCGCGACGCGACGTGGAAGAGGCTCGAGGAGCAGGGGCACATCACGGCCGCGGCTCTCGTGCCCGGCGACAGCGTGGTGCTCGCGCTCGACGGCCCCGAGCGGCCGGTGCTCATCCGGATCTCGACCGAGGGCGTCGCGCGCATCATCGCCGAGATCGACACCTCGGGCGGCGACGACGAGGTCGAGGCCTGCCGCGTCACCGTTCTCCGCTGGGACATCGGCCGAGGCTGCCTCGTCGCGACCGGCACGTTCGGCGCACAGGCCTTCCGGCCGGCCTGATCCGCCGGAAATACGCCCGCTTTGCGGAGCGTTGTTAGTATCGCGGCCCCATGAGCGTCATCGTCCAGAAGTACGGCGGCTCGTCGGTCGCCGATGTCGAGAAGATCGGTCACGTCGCGGATCGCGTCGTCGCTGCGAAGCGTGAGGGCCACGATGTCGTCGTCGTCGTCAGCGCGATGGGAAAGACCACCGACGGTCTCATCGATCTCGCGCGCCGCGCCGCCGAGACCGCCGCGGCCGGCTCCGAGCCGCCGCGCCGAGAGCTCGACATGCTCGTGTCGACCGGCGAGCGCGTGACGATGGCGCTGCTCTCGATCGCCATCCACGCCCGCGGACACGACGCGATCAGCTTCACGGGCAGCCAGTCGGGCATCCTCACGAACGATCGCCACTTCGACGCGCGGATCATCGAGGTCCGGCCGCACCGGATCCAGGACGAGCTATCACGCGGCCGGATCGTGATTGTCGCGGGCTATCAGGGCATGAGCTACAAGCGCGAGATCACCACGCTGGGTCGTGGCGGCTCGGACACCACGGCGGTCGCGCTCGCCGCGGCGCTCGCGGCGGAGCGCTGCGAGATCTACAGCGACGTCGACGGCGTGTACTCGGCCGATCCGCGCGTCGTCGGGGATCCGAAGCACCTGCCCGAGATGGATCTCTCGATGCTCGGCGAGATGGCGGAGGCCGGCGCGAAGGTGCTGAACGCCCAGGCCGTCGAGTGGGCGCGTCGCAACAAGATCGTCATCCACGCGCGCAAGACCGCCGACGCGGTGGGGAGCGGACGCGAGACCGTCGCGGCGCGCGACGACGACGAGATCGCGCGCTCGCACGACGAGAACAAGAACGTCCGCGCGATCGTCGGGATCGGCGGTGTGATGGTGGCGCGCGTCTCGGCGTCGAGCCTCCCTCTGTTCCTCGCGACCGCCGCGCAGGAGGAGCTGTCCGTGGGCGACGTCATCGCGAGCGGCGACGACGCGTTCGTGCACTTGCCGCTGCTCAACACCCCCGACTGGCAGCGCTGCGCGCGCGCAATCGAACGCGCGGTGGGGAACGCGACGACGATCCTCGGCAAGCGCGCCGTCGTCAGCGTCGTCGGCTATGGTCTCACGGGCACGAGCGGCGCGCTCGGGCGCGTGTACGAATGCCTGGCGCGCATCGGTGCGATGCCGCTCTGCGTGAGCGCAGGGCCGCTTCGGATCAGCGTGACGATCGACGAAGCGAAGCTCGCAGACGCGCAAAAGGCGCTGCACGCGGCGTTCGTCGAGTGACGTCACGGACCTCGATCAGGCGCCTTTGCGTGCGAGCGTCGCCACGAACTTCCGGAACGTCTTGTCGTCCGTGCTCGGTGCTGCCGCCGGATCCGCAGGGCCCACCAGGATCACGAGCGCACGCACCGTCGTTCGCGCTTCGTGCAGGAGCGCCGCGTCCTGCGTCGCCTCGGCTCTCGCGATGATCCGCCGCCACACCGCAAGCTGCGCCGGCGTCTGACCCTCTTCGCCGTACCAGCCCGCGAGAACGCGCAGCGCCGCCGGATCCTCCTCGGCGACGGTCAGCAGATCCTCGACGGCCTCGGCGCGTGCACCGAGCGCGCGACGCACGTACGCGCGACCCAACCTCGCCGCGCGTAGCTGCGGAACGTGCTCGAGCGCGACGTCGTACACGCGCTCGGCCTCGCGCAGATCGCCGCGCCGCGCGCGCAGCCGACCGAGCCCGATGTATGCCTCCTCGCAGATCGGATCGAGCGCGAGCGCCTCGGTGTACCCGCGCAGCGCGAGGTCCTCCTCGTGTGCAGCCTCGTGCGCGCGCGCGATCCGTACGAGCTCGAGGGCGCTCGACGCGAACGCCGGAGCCGCGGTGCCGACGACGGCCAAAAGCGCGAAGAGCCCCAGGAACGCGCGAAAGGCGCGAGGCGAGACGGACGCGCGCCGCATGATTACAGGATAGCGCTATCGTCCGTGAGGATGTGGCCGTTCGGGCGGAAGAAGGTGGGTGCGCGGCTCGCGGCCGCCTCGACTGGAGGTCGCGCCGGTCAACCGCAGGCGCCGGCCGCGGTGTCCGTGCTCACGACGATCGTCTCACCTCCGCTCGTCGAGAGCCCGTTCACCGGCATGCGCTCGGCGATCATCCTCGTCGAGCTGCTCGAGCGCCTGCCCGTCTCGAACGAGCAGGGCGGCGACGTCGTCATCGATCACTACGCGCTGCTCGGCACCGTCGTGCTCGGCGACGTCGCCACGTTGCGCGACGAAGACGGCGACGAGATCACGATTGTCGCTCGGCGCGCATACATCGCGCCGGCGCTCCCGCGCAGCGGCGGGACGCCCGTCGGCAGGATGCCTGCGGACGTCGTTCCGCTCCTCGCACGCGCGAGTGGTCGCGGCGTCGTGTGCTACCGCGAGCTCACGCTCGGCACCGGCGACGCGGTCCGCCTCCGGGCGGTCGTCGAGCCGGCGCACAGCGTCGTGGCGAGCGGCTATCGTTCCGGGACCCGCGTGACCTACGTGGCGCGCGACGACCTCGCCCCCGTCGTGCTCGAAGAGGTGTTCGAAGCCCCGGCCTGGTGACGCTGCCTGCTGCCCGACGGCCGCTTCGACGACCGTCGCGCGAGCTTCTCCTTCGCGAGGTGATCGAACTCCGCCTGCAGCTCGTCGAGCTCGGCGTCCGTCAGGTCCTCGAGCCCCATCAGCCGGTTGCGCGCGACCTCGTTCGAGCGAATGAGCTCGTCGAGCTTCAGATGGAGCGCGTGCGAGTCTCGGTTCTGCGTGTTCTGGATGAGGAACACCATCAGGAACGTCACGATCGTCGTGCACGTGTTGATCACGAGCTGCCAGGTGTCCGAGTAACGGAACACGGGCCCGGTGATGCTCCACAGGACGATCACGGTGGCCGCCGCGATGAATGCCCACGGACTCCCGACCCCGTGCGACGTGCGCGAGGCGATGCGACGGAAGAGATCGTTCGACGCGTACGGACCGTTCGCCAGCTTCGTCTCGAGGTTCTTCATGCGGAGCTCATCGATGCGGTTTGCAACTACCTTGCCGCGCGCAACCCCGCGGCGGCCCGCCGTCGCGCCGTGCGTGAGCGCACGCGTGTGGCGCAGGAGGCGCGCGCTTACGCGAGCCCCACGCCGTCGGTTGCGTGGTGTGCGCTAGAGCACGGCTGCGGCACACTTGTTGAAGTCTCCCCGGGTCTGCGTAGGTCCGCAGAAAGGAGCCTTGCGAATGCAATCGCCGGTTCAGGTCACGTTCCGAGACATCCCTCCGTCCCCCGCACTGACCGCGCACGTGGAGAAGCGCGCAGCCAAGCTCGACACTTTCTTCGATCGCATCGTGAAATGTCATGTCGTCGTCGAGGCGCCGCATCGACACAGCAAGCACGGGAAGCGCTTTCACTGTCGGATCGATCTCGTCGTGCCCGGTCGGGAGCTCGTCGTGTCGAGGAACCCGGAAGACGCCAAGGAGGACGCGTATGCAGCCGTCGACGACGCGTTCGGCGACGCCGAGCGCGTGCTCGAGGACTTCGCGCGCGTGCAGCAGGTCGATACCAAGACGCACCTGAAGCCGCCGCACGGCGTCGTCACGAAGTTGTTCACCGATCGCGGTTACGGCTTCATCGAGGCCGAAGACGGCCACGAGGTCTACTTCCACCAGAACAGCGTGCTCGGCGTGCGCTTCGAGAAGCTCGCCGTCGGTACGCGCGTTCGGTTCGCCGAAGAGGACGGCGACAAGGGCCCGCAAGCGAGCACCGTGCACGTCGTCGGAGAAGGCTGAAGGTCACTTCGGCGGTGGCTCGTCGTCGACCATCTCCTTCGCGAGCATGCGAAGGCGGCCACCGTCGAAGGGCTTCTCGAAGCGTTCGTTGCTGACGCTCCGCAGGAACTCACGCGCGGCAGGCGTGAAAGCGCCGCCGGTGATGAAGACCATGCGCTCGGCCTGCTCGGGCGCGCGCCGCAGGATCTCCGCATGGACCTCCATGCCCGTGACGACCGGCATCATGAGGTCACACAGGATCAGGTCGTAGCGCTCGCCGGCAGCGATCCGGTCGATGGCCTCGCGCCCGCTCGTCGTCGTCACGATCTGATGGCGCCGGCCGAGCGTACGGCGGATCGCGGTGCAGACGGAGGCATCGTCGTCGACGACGAGGATGCGTCCGCTCCGATCGTTCGGCGAGCTGATGCGTGTGACCGCCGCGGGCTGCGCCGTCACCCCGGAGTACCCCGGCAGCGACACGCGCACCGTAGTGCCGACCGCGAGGGTGGTCTCGACGGTGATCTCGCCGCCGAGCGCGCTCACGATGCCGTGGCACACCGAGAGGCCGAGCCCGGTTCCAACGCCTTGCTCCTTGGTGGTGAAAAACGGGTCGAAGATGCGCGGCAAGGCCTTGGCGTCGATGCCGCAGCCGGTGTCGCGGACCTCGACGATCGCGCGTCCCCGCTCGGCCCAGGTCTTCACGTCGATCTGGTTCTCGTCGGCGCGGCCTTCGGCGATCGCCTGCGCGGCGTTGATGAAGACGTTGAAGAACACGAGCGTGAGCCGGGCGTCGTTCGCTTCGACCTTCGGTACGGGACGATAGATCTTCACCAGGCGCGCGCGGTGGCGGATCTCGTTCGATGCAAGCGCGCACGCGGCCTCGACGACGGCGTGGATGTCCGCGGGCGTGCGTTGCTCCTCCTCGACGCGCGAGAAGATCTTGAGGCTGTGAACGATGCGCGCCACGCGTTCGGCGCCCTGCTTCGCCTCCGCGGCGATCTCGTCGATCTCGTCGAACGCGGCCGGTGGGAGCTTCGCGCTGAAGTTGCGGAGCTGCTCGCGGAGGCAGTCGATGTTCGCGAGCACGTAGGTGAGGGGATTGTTGATCTCGTGACCGACGCCGGCGGCAAGCGAGACGACGGAGCCGAGATGGCCGACCGGCGCGAAGGGCTGCGGAGCAGCGGGCCTCTGCGGTCCGTCGGGCGGGCCGAGCTCGACGATCGCGCTCGCGCCTTCGAAGGGCATCAGCGCTGCGGAGGTCCGCATCGAGAGCCCGCCGCCGTCCGAGCACCGCCATCGGATGTCGGCGGCGGGGAGCGTGGGTGTATCCACGGAGAGCGCGCGCCAGCGGCCCTCGACCATCGCGCGATCGTCGGCGACGAGCAGCTCGTCGGCGACCGACTTCCCCGCGAGCGTCGCGGCGTCGGCGAAGCCGAGCGCGGTCGCGAACGCGGCGTTCGCGTACAGGACGTGCCCGTCGCGATGAACGCAGGCTGCGATCGGCAGCGCGTCGACGAGGCTGCGGAGCGGATCCGCGGGCATCGCGCCAGTCTACGCGCTACCCGACTCAAACGGCGAAAGGATACGTCTCCGGTGCATCCGGACCGTGCCAGCGCGCGCTTCGCTCGAGGGGCTCGACGGCGCGTGTCCGATCCACGTGGACAATCGCGTCGAATTGCTCGGCGAGGTGCGCGTGGAACCAGTGGCTCTGGCGCTCCGTCTCCGGCCGGTAGACGACGCCCACCGCGCGTTCGAGGCGCTCGCGCCGCAGGACGTCCGGCAAGTGCCGATCGCGATCGGGCAGCACGGTGAATGCGGGGACCCCGACCCCGTGGAAGAGCGCCTCGTAGCTCCCGGCGAGGGCCGGCCTCAGCTGCTTTCGCTCGACGGGGGCGTCCCAGTCCGATGCTGCGCTCACCTGGCCCTCGTACGTCGTAAAGCCGATGAGAAATGCATCACGTCCGTACCGCTCGCGCACGAGCTGGCCGACGTTCAGCTCGCCCATGCGACCCATCTCCGTCGCGCGCGCATCGCCGAGGTGCGAGTTGTGCGCCCACACGCAGACCTTGCTCGTCCTACCGAGCTGGTGATCGAGGTGCTGCACGATCGAGGCGAGCGTGTCGGCCATGTGCCGGTCGCGCAGGTTCCACGTGACCGTCGAGCCGCGGAACATCGAGCGGTAGTACTCCTCGGCGTTCTTCACGAGCAACGCGTTCTGCTCGACGTGGAAGAGCTCCTCGCCCTTCGATCCGCCGTCACCGCGCGCGTGCTCGAGTGCGCGCTGACGCATCTCCATGAGCTGCGCGACGACCTCCTCCTCGCATGCCGTACCGAGGCCGAGGCCCGCCGCGTAGGCGTAGGCGCTCGTGTCCTTGCCGAAGTGGTCGAGGCACCCGTACCGCGCCCGGGCCCGTTCGGCGGCGGGCGGATCGACGCGGTCCAGATACGTGATCACTGCATCGATCGACGCGAACAGGCTGTAGAGATCCACGCCGTACACGTCCACCTTGCGCGTTCCGGGGTTGCGCTGCGCGCGCGTCTCGTTGTGCGCCCGAAGCCAATCGACGAGCTCGATGAACTCCTTGTTTCGCCACATCCACGTGGGGAAACGAGCGAATCCAGTGAGCGCTTCGTCGGCGTTCCTATCGCTCGACTCGCCCTTCACCCAGCGGCTCAGGCGGTACGCGTCCGGCCAGTCGGCCTCGATCGCGATCGCATCGAAGCCCTTCTCTTCGATGAGCCTCCTCGTGATGCGCGCTCGCTCGCGGTAGAACTCGTGCGTGCCATGGCTGGCCTCTCCGAGGAGGACGAAGCGCGCGTCGCCGATTCGTTCGAAGAGCGCGTCGTGATCGCCGGACTTTCCTTCGAGGGGCGTGAGCGAGGGGAGCAGAAGACTCTCGGGCGTTGCGGCCTTGCCCATGGGATTTCCTCACTTTCCGAGCAGGGCGATCCGATAGATGGAGCCGCTGCTCGCGGACGGTGCGCCGCCCGCATTGTCACTCGAGACGTAGAGCGCCCCGTCGATCGGTGAAAGCGCGACACCGACAGGACGCACCGGATTCTCGCCTGCGTCCCCGAGCTTCCACGACCACTCGCCGTCGCGTGCAGCGCGGTACTTCCCGCCGCCGAACACGGTCTCGTACTCGGCCCTCGTCGCGCCGTTCGCGTCGAACGGGATCCAGATCACCTTGTGCCCGGTCGAGGCGTCGCGATCGGACGAGCCATGCAAGGCAACGAAGGCGCCGCTTCGCCACCGCTCTGCGAGCGCGAAGGCGCCGTCGCGATGCGCGAACGCGAGGCCGAGCGCCGATGCGTGCGGTTGCACGAAGCTCATCGGGTGCTCGACATTCGCCGGGTCGAGGCCGACGATCGGCGCGCCGCGTTCGTCGGCCCCGTCGGGCTCGATGCCGATGAGGTGTCCGCGCGGATCGCGCGCCATCGCCGCGACGTTGCGCGTCCCGTGCGCGACGAGCTCGCCGTCCTTCCACGGCATCGGCTTGCCCGCGACGAGCTTCTCGACCGCGAACCGCCGTACGTCGCCCGCGCCGCTCGCGGCGTACACGAACCCGTCCCACAACGAGAGAGGATGCGTCGCATGCCGGCCACGGTCCGGGATGGCGGCGATGACGTCCTCGCCGGCCCCGCCGCGATCGAGGTCCGCCTCGTAGCGCCAGCGCTTCACGCCGCTCTTCGACGCGCAGTAGAGGTGTGCGGCGTCGACCCGGCAGTCGTGCACGTCGTCGTCTCCGTCGGCGGCGTCGGTCGTGGCCCAGACGGTGGACTCGGGCGGGCCGGGCGCGTAGACACCATCGCGATCCACATCGCGGTAACGGCGGATCTCGCCTTCGGCGGTGACCGCGAACAGATCGCCGTTCGGCGCGAAGGTGATCCCGCGCAGCGCGCCTTGCTTGTGGGCCATGACGCGGGCGCAAAGGCCTTCGGCGACGAAGTGACGATCGGGCGGCAGCCCGCGCGGGCCGCACGCGGGAGCGCCGCGTTTCGGCATCGCGATGGCCGCAGACGTCGGGCCGTGGCCGCGCTCGGGCGGCACCGCGGCGGCCTTGTCGTTCGTGCACGCCGGCCCGACGACGAGAAGGAGCGCGCCGGCCGCGACGACGCGCGAGCTCATCGCGACGACGGTGTGCCGACTCGGATGCGAGCGAGGACGTCGATGACACCTCGAACGGACTCGGCGATTCGGATGGCGCGCTCGCGTTGCGCGCGAGCGGTCACGGTGCCGCTGAGCGTGACCTCGCCGTGATGAACGATGACCTCGAGGTCGCTCGCGTCGACGTCTCCATCCTCGGTGAGGCGCGCGCAGACGTCCTCGTGGATGCGATCGTCGCGTCGTGCCCAGCCCTTCGGACCCGGGGGTAGGTTGCGCGCATCGGCCTCCGCGATCGGCTCGCCGAGATCGACGCGCTCGGCGCCGCGATGCATGTGGGCCTCGTCGCCGTAGGTGGGACGCGCAACGCCCTGCTTTCCGAAGCTCTCGTACGGCCGATCGCGGACCGGAAGGTCTTCGCCCTCCGCGTCCAGGTCCCCGCGTTCCGCGTCCAGGTCCCCGCGTTCCGCGTCGCCGTAGGCCGAGGTTCGAGGCGTCATCGCGTTCCCTCCTTTGGCCGCGCCCGCAAGCGCGGCGCTCATCGGCTTGCAACGCGCGTTCCCGATCGACGTTCGGCGGCGCTCGCATTTCTCGCGTGCGGATGCGGGCTCGGGCTCGGCTGCGGCGAGGTGGTCGTGGCAAGTTGCCCCGCCGGGCGTGCAGGCTCGCGGAGCGGCGGGCCTGCGCGCATCGTCGAGCTCGCGTCCCGGCCACGCGCGAGCGCGCTACGCTTCGCGCCGATGAACGTCGAGACGAAGCGTGGTTCCTTCGAGGTCATCGGTCGCGGGCAGGGGACGCCCGTCGTGCTGCTGCACGGATTTCCGTTCGCCGCCGAGTCGTGGCGCGCCGACGCCGAGGCGCTCGCACCGCGCATGCGCGTCGTGGCGCCGAGCATGCGTGGGTTCGGAGCGAGTGACACCTCGCGACTCGACGCGCTCTCGATCGACACCATGGCGGAGGACGTGGAGGCCGTCCTGGATGCGCTCGGGATCGCAGAGCCGGTCGTGCTCGGCGGCCTGTCGATGGGCGGCTACGTCGCGCTCGCGTTCGCGCGCCGAGCGCCGGGCAGGCTGCGTGCCCTCGTGCTCGCCGACACGCGCGCGGAGCCCGACAGCGACGAGGCGCGTGCGAACCGCGACAAGGCAATCGCGCGCGTGGAGCGAGGTGACCTCGCGGGCTTCGTGGGCGATCTCGTGCCCGGGCTCGTCTCGCCGGTGACGCGTGCCGAGCGGCTGGACGTCGTCGAGGAGCTGCGACGCATGGCGATGTCCGCGGCCCCCGCGTCGGTGATCGCGGCGCTGCGTGCTCTCCGCGATCGACCCGATGCCCGGCCGGGCCTCGCCGCGATCGCGGTGCCGGCGCTCGTCGTCGTCGGCGAGGACGACACGCTGACCCCGCCGGCCGTCGCGCGGTCGATGGCAGCGGCGATCGGAGGGGGAGGCACGCCCGTGCGCGTCATCCCGCGCGCGGGGCACATGTCGAACCTCGAACAGCCGGACGCCTTCCGCGAGGCGCTCACGCAGCTCGTGGTCAATGCACCTGAGCGACGACCGACGTGACATGGCCGTCGGCACGATCGATCTTCGCGACGAGGACGCGCGGCCCGGCGTGCTGAGGGATCGCCGACGTGAGATCGAGGCCGCCCGCGGACGGCTGCACACGCTTGAGGATGAGCGAGAAGCTCGGGTCGTTCGGCGTCGCCTGCGAATGGACGCCGATCTCGTATCTCGCGTCGCCGTCGTGCGTCGAGAGCTGCGCCCGGCCGTCGATGATGCTCAGCGAAAAACGTGCAGAATGCAGTGACTTGTCCGGTCCGCGATCCTCGATCTCGAGGTCGACGGTCGGTGTCATCGCCTTCGGCGCGTCGGCGGCGTGCGCGGACGACTGACATGCGGGGGGAACGAGCGCTGCGCCGGTCAGCGCAGTGAGAGCGAGCTTGCGAGAGACGAAAGACATGTCGAAGGGCTCCTTGGTGGACCGCGGGCCCATCGCAAGGCGCGTGCCGCATGCGCGCATCGCTCAACGCGCGCGATCGGCCGTAAAAAGCGAGCGCGTCGTCCCGCGACGAAGCCGTCGCATCGACCAATCCACGCCAAGTTGTCAGCGACGGCGGCGCTTCGTGCCTTCGTGTCGACGCTACGCGCCCGCTGCGCGCGCGTGCTTCTCGGCGGCCGTCTGCGCGCGCGTCGCGACGGTGCGCGCAGTCTTCGCCGCCTTCGCTGCGCGTGTCGCTTCCGCGCTCGCACGGTCGGCTGCGCGCGACGCGGCCTCCGCCTCGCGGGCGACGCGCTTCGCCTCCGCCGCGAGCCTCTTCGCTTCGGCATCGAGGGCGCGAGCCTCGTCGGCGAGCTTCTTCGCCTGCGCGGCGTGCCCGTCCGCCTCGCGCTCCGCTTCGTCGGCCTCGCGCGCGCGCTCCTCGGCCTCCGCACCCGCGGCCTTCGCGGCCGCGAGCCTCGCGGCCCGCTCCTTCTCCTCCGCTTCCGCGTCGGCCTTGGCGTTCGCCTTCGCCTCCGCCTCCGCCTCCGCTCTCGCGTGCGGCTTCGGCTTCGGCTCCGTCTTCGGCTTCGGCTTCGGCGCCGGCTCCGCCTCCTCGACGGCCTGCGCGGTCGCGCCCGGGAATCCCGCCGCCGGCGCCGGCACCTTGTCGAGCCGTCCCTCCTCGAGCTTCGCGCCGACCGCCGGATCGACGAGCGCGGCCTGGAGCGCGCTCGCGATCTCGTCGAGATGGCCCGCCGGCGTGACGCCGAGGTCCCCCATCAGCGCCGCCGTCTTCGTCGTGAGCTCGCGGACCACGCTTCGCTGGCGCGTGATGGCGTCGCGGAGGTCGTGCCCTGCCTCGCCGCGAAGCGCCTTCCGCTGCGCGCGTGCGAGCTCGCGCCCGACGTCCACGAGCTCGGCGAGGTCGTCGGCGTGTCTCCGTGCGAGCTGGTTCAGCACGTACGCGATCTGCGTCGGCTTGCGCTGCGCCTTCACCTCGGCGGACGCCGCGGCGTCGCCGGACGCCTTCAGCTCCTTCGCGAGCGCGTCCCGCTTCGCCGTGAACTCGGCGGGCGACGCGGCGTAGAGCGCGTCGAGCGCCTGGTCGAGACTGGTCGCACCCTTCGCCATGGCGGCGATCCTAGATCAGCTTGCCGGCCAATCGGCGGTCAGCGTCCGCACACCGCGGCGCTGCGGCACGCGGTCAGGCGGTCGACGCGAGGGAGCGCGGTCTCGCACTTCTCGCTGCGGATGGCCGCGAGGCACTCCTCGAAGCCGGCCTGCGTCTGCGTGGGGGTGCAGCTCCAGCGCGAGAGCTGCACGGGGGCCTGCGCGCCCTGGTCGGCGAGGCACGCTTCTTCGCTCCGGTACCGAGCGCCGTCGCCGATGTGATTGCAGGCGAGCTCGCGCGCGCAGACCTCGTCGGCGAGGCGCATGGCAGCGTCGTCGTTCTCGCGCGTGTTCGTGACGCGGACGCCGGACGTCGACCCGCTCGTCACCGTCGTCGTGCCGGCGCCTTCGTTGTGAGCGCAGGCCGCGAGGAGCACGCCGAGGCAAGCGGCGAGGGTGATGAACGGTGTTCGAGTGCTCGAGAACATGATGACGACCTCCTCCGAGGAGACTCCGTGGAATGCACGTGGCCATGGCTAGCTGCACCGACCGCGCCAGCGTGACGCGGCCGTCTTCGATCGCAATCGGCGCGCTCCGGCGGCGTCACGCGGCGTGGCTCGTGGCGAATCGCCCTCTTGCGCACGTTCGCGACGGCCCATGCGGTCACGTTGCGGTGATCCGACCTCGACCGTGCAGGCGGACAACGGCTGAGATGGCGGCCAGCACGTCACCGTGCGGGGGCGCAGAGCGCGCTCGCGGCGCAGTCGGGAAGCGCCTCGACGTCGACGCGCCGGTCGTCGCAGCTCTGGAGCCGGATCGCAGTGAGGCACGTGCCGAGCTGCAGGATGTCGATCCCGCGCGGGCACGCGAGGGCGTCGACGTCCGAGCGGATGCGTTCGCGCTGTTCGCTCAAGCACGCCTCCTGCGTGCTGAACGAGGCGCCCGGTCCGACGCGATTGCACACCGTCTCGCGATCGCATCGCGCGCGAGCGAACCGCGCGAGCGCTTCGACGGGAGGTCCGCCGCTCGGATGCGGGCCGGACGTCCCGCGAACGCTCGACGCCGCGCCCGCGCCCTCGCCGATGTTGGGCGGCGGCGTCGGCCCGATCGGGATCGGCGCGCCCGAGCCGGGCGTTCCGGTCGGGCGCTCGCTGCCTGCCTCGGTCGCGCGCATTCCGGAGGCCTCGGTGCGCGTGAGCATGTCGCTCGTGCGACCGCCGTTGTCGACGAACCCCGCGTTGTCGATCGTGCGCGACGTCGTCCCCGTCGCTTGCGGCGCCGGGATGCCGGCGCTCGTCGTCGTCGTGCTCGCGGGTCGCGCAGCATCGCCGCGCTGACACGCGGCGACGGCGAGCGCCGTGACGAGCCCGCCGGTCAGGAAGAGCTTCGTCGTGCTCGATGCGAGGATCGGCTGGTACATGAGTGCCGCGGAGTGCACCGCTCGTGCCGCGCGCTCGAACCTCGACCGTCAGGGCAACGGCGTCGCGGTCGTCGTGAGGAGGACGATCGGTCGCGCGTGCCACGCCGTGTGCGCCGTGAACGGGTCGCCGGACACGCGGACGTGCTTGCCGACGAGCGGCTTCAGCGTGAGCCCGTCGCTCGCCGCGAGATGCACCTCGGCGATGCGCGGCTCGTCGCTCCCGATCGCGCAGCGCGGCGCATCGAGACGCAGGATGAGCGGCCGCGTTTTGCCGCGCGCGGGGTGCTCGTAGGACTCGTCGACGACGATCCTGCCTTCGAGCGTGATGTGCTTGCCGCCGAGCTCGCTGTCGACCTCGATGCACGACTCGCCGCGCGGCGCGGGCGTCGCGACGTCGACCGCCACCTGCGTCGTGGTCACGACGGGAGCATCGCGAACCGCGGAGGGCGTCGAGACCTCGTGTCCGCAGGCGAGCGCGAAGAGGCAAGCGGCGGTGCTGAGCAGGTGCGCGGCGCGAGGCATGCCAAGAAGACGCTCGGCGAGGCACGTTCGATTCCCGCACGCACGCGGCGAAGGGCGGTCACGCGCAGCCGTCGGGTCCACACACGGCGCCCTCGGCGAACACCTCGGGCCGCGATTCCAGCTCTTTCCACGCTTGCGTGAGCGCGCGGAGGAGCAGCTCCGCGGGCTGCGCGCCGGAGACGGCATACTTGCCCCCGAGGACGAAGAACGGCACGCCGTTGATCCCGAGCTCGCGCGCTTCGGCCTCGTCGGCGCGGACCTCGGCGGCCTGCGCATCGCTGGCGAGCGTCGCGCGGGCCTCGTCGGCGTCGAGCCCGGCCTCCGCGGCGAGCCGCACGAGCGTCTCGGGATCGCCGATCGGCTCGCCGTCGGTCATGTACGCGCGGAGGAAGCGCTCCTTCACCGCGTCTTGCACGCCGCGCTCGTGCGCGAGGTGCAGCAGGCGATGCGCGTCGAAGGTGTTGCCGGCGCGGACGCGATCGAAGCGGAAGTCGAGCCCGTCCTCGCGTGCGACGTCCGTCATGCGGGTGAGCATGCCTTCGGCCTCCTTCGACGAGGAGCCGTATTTCTTCGCGAGGCGCTCGGCGTAGCCGACGTCAGCCGAGCGCTCGCGGGGCGCGGACGGATCGAGCTCGAACGCGCGCCACACGATCTCGACGTCGTCCTTGTGAGGAAACTTCGCGAGCGCGGCCTCGAGGCGGCGCTTGCCGACGTAGCACCACGGGCACGCGATGTCGGACCACACGTCGATGCGAAGCGTTTTCATGGCAGACCGTTCGATGCCTGGAGGTGTGCGCGGGTTGCGTACTGCCAAACGCGACCGCTGGACGCAAGCAATGTCTTGCTCGAGGTCAGGTCTGCCACCCCATACGGCACGGCGGGAGGATAGCGCCCGAGAGTGAGAGCGAGAGAACAGGGAACGGAAATGGAAATGGAAATGGAAACGCCGTGAGGGCGCGAGCGCGAAGAACGGACGGATCACGGCCACGGCCGGAGGCGGTGCCTTTTGCTTCTCCGACGTCTTGCAAACCGGCCATAAACAGCTATGCTAATTCAAATGAGCGGGGCGGGGCAGTTGGAGTTTGCGTTTCGGGGGCGCGGTGGGGCGCGGAAGGGGGCTGGGCGGAAGCCGCGGGCCGAGCGCGTCGGATTCTTGCCCCATACGCCGCGGGCGAGGCATCGGCGCTACGAGCCGGTGCACGTGACGGCACGCGCCGTGCGGTCTGCGCCGAATCTCCGGAGCCAGACCGTTTTCGCGGCGCTGCGCGCGATCTTCGCGCGCGCTTCGGAGAAGGGCTTTCGGCTCGTGCACTTCTCGGTGCAGGGCAACCACGTGCATCTCATCGTCGAGGCGGACGACGGCGTGGCGTTCGCGCGCGGCGTCCAGCGGCTGCTCTCGCGGGCGGCGATGGCGATCAACGCGCTCGCGCGCCGCGCGGGAAAGCTGTGGCGCGATCGTCACGACCGGCAGCCGCTCACGACCCCGAGCCAGGTGCGCAACGCGCTCGTGTACGTGCTCTTCAACCATCGCAAGCACGAGCTCGAGAGCGGCAACCCGAGCGACGCCGCGCTCGGCGGACTCGACACGTGCTCGTCGACCGCGTGGTTCGAAGACTGGTCGCCCTCCGCCGCGCCGCCTCGATCCGATCCAGCGCGCACCGGCCCGCCGCTCGTCGTCCCGCCGCGGACGTGGCTCGCGCGTAAGGGTTGGAAGCGTCGAGGCCTGCTGCGCCTCGACGAGCTGCCGCGGTGTTGAGGTCAGGCTACGACGCTCGTCAGCCGCGCCGCGCCGCGCCGACCACGCCCCCGCGCGCCCTCGAGGTGCCTGTAGCGCACTAGTACGGCGACACAGAGGAATGGAACGGTTGGGGCATGAGCCGGGGAATTTCGTCGGCGGATAAGCACAACTCGATGCTTCTCGCCTGTCGTGGGGCGCGGCCGAATCACTCCCAGCTTCTCGAGCTCGACGACCATCCGATGGACGGACAGTGACGTGACCCCGAAGAGGCGTGCATGTCGGCTTCGGCCATCGTCGAGGGCTTCGTGTCGCGTTGGGAGCGCAGGCGATCGGACGATCGTGCTCACCGCTACGGACGTGACCGCCCTCGCGAAGGCGTTGCGTTGCGACGTCAGTGATGCGTGCGAGCTACCATCCGCTACTCAGGCTCTGGGCGGACGCGCGCGGTTGCCCTGTGAGCATTGCGAGGGCGCGCGTCCAACCGTGTGCAACGCGTGCATGGCTGCGCACCTCCGGGCGGCGGTCCTGCGAACAGAACGCAGGATTGCTCACCCCATGGAATCGTCGGCGTCCGCCGCAGAGCGTCCGCGGAGGGCGAAACACGCGCCGCCAGCGTTGTGCCAAGGCGTTCGGGGGGACTGGAGCGAGCGGACAGCGTCGCGGTGGCGACGGTTGAGACCGCGCGGCCTACGACGTCGGAAACGACGCTGCCGCCGGTCTTGGCGTCGTCCCCGTCTCCTCCGTCCAGCACCGACCGCGTCGTCTCCGACGCGAATGGCGGCGGCGCGCGCGGAACCCGCAACCCTCCGCGACGAGTGAGGCCAGGCGTCAAATAGCTGAAGAGGATGCTGGCCGACCGGCTCCTTTGAAATCGAACTGCTCAACGAGGTGAATTCAAAGAAATGGTGAGCGCGCCGGTCGCCGCCGGCAGGTCGCGCT
>JAQBQJ010000121.1 GCA_028287065.1 Labilithrix sp.
ACAGCGACGGCGACACCATCGACGACGCGGACGAGAAGTTCGCCGACACCGACAAGGACGGCATCCCGGACTTCCGCGACCTCGACTCCGACAGCGACGGCATCCCCGACGCGTGCGAGGCGGGGGACGCCGACATCAAGACGTCTCCGCGCGATACCGACGGCGATCGCATCCCCGACTTCCGGGAGCTCGACTCCGACGGCGACGGGGTCGGCGACGGCGATGAGGACGCGAACCACAACTGCGCCGTCGACCCCGGCGAGAGCTCGCCGTCGTCCGCCGACACGGACGGCGACGGCGTGCCGGATCTGGTCGAGAAGGTCGCCGGCACCGATCCGAACAACGCGGGCTCGGTGATCCCGAAGACGGACTTCTACTTCGTGCTGCCGTTCTTGGCGAACCGCGGCACCGGCGACCTCGATTTCAAGACCGACGTGCGGCAGGCGGACGTCTTCTTCTCGATCGACAACACCGGGAGCATGGAAGGCGAGACCGCCAACCTGAAGACGAACCTCGTCTCGTCGATCGTCCCGCAGATCGGCGCCGTCATCCCGAACGCCGCGTACGGGCTCGGGCGCTTCCAGGACTTCCCGATCGATCCGCACGGGCTCTCGGGCAATCGTCCGTACGAGCTCCGCCAGGCGGTCACGGCGAACGCCTCGACGATCGGCGCCGCCATCACCGCGCTGCCTGCGCCCTTCGGCGGCCTCGACATCCCCGAGTCCGGGTTCGAAGCGCTCTACCAGTGGGGCACCGGCGCCGGCATCCCCACGTTCGCCATGCCCGCGTTCCAGTCGAACGCGCCGAACGGCATCGGCGGCGCCGGCTTCCGCAAGGACTCGCTGCCCATCGTCGTGCACGTCACCGACTCCACGGCGCACGCGCCCGCGGACTACACGTCGTTCCCGACCGTCGCTCATTCGCGCGATCAGGTCGTCGCGGCGTACAAGGCCATCGGCGCTCGCATCGTCGGCATCAACAGCCTCGAGAACAACGGCACGCAGTACTCGCCGCGCGCCCAGCTCGAGGACCTCGCGATCGCGACGCGCGCGCACATCCCGCCGAACGCCGCGGGCGAGTGCCCGACCGGCGTCGGCGGCGCGGTCTATCCACCGGTGCAGGTCGCGGGCGTGCCGCGCTGTCCCGTCGTCTTCGACGTGCAGACGGACGGCACCGGCCTCTCGAACCTCGTCGTCGATGCCATCAAGCAGCTTGCCGCGCTCGGGGAGCTCGACGTCTCGACGCGGCCCATCGGCAAGACCGCCGGCGAACAGGGCGAGGTGATTCCGCCGGGAACCACCACCGCGAACTTCCTCAAGTCGATCAAGCCGGTCGCTCCGCCGCCGCCAGGCTCGACGATCGACGGCGACGTGTTCCGTCGCGTGAAGCCGGGATCGAAGGTGACCTTCCGCCTCGATGCGTACAACGACTTCGTCCCCGAGACGACGAAGGACCAGCTCTTCACGATCGACATCCAGGTGCTCGGCGACGGCGTCACGCTGCTCGATACACGGCGCGTGTTCATCGTCGTGCCGAAGAAGCTCGAAACCACGGTGGTGCGGTGATGGTCATGCATACGAAGAACGCCCTCGCGCGTGGTCTCTTGCTCTCCGCGGCGGCATGCGTTGCCGCGTTCACCTCGTCCGACGTGCGCGCCGACTCCGTCGCGCAGGTCGCCACGGCGAAGCGCATCAGCCGGCAGACCGTCGCGCTGATCGATCCGCAGGGCCGGCCGATCCCGGGCGGCGCAGGGAGCACGCTCGCGAAGGTCGGAGACGTGCTCACGTTCGTGATCCAGTTCACGCCCGTACCGAACGGCGCATATCGCGGGCTCGGCGGGTACATCACGGACTACATCCCGCCGAACACCGAGGTCGTCGGCGCGCGCATCGTCGATCGCAACGGCAACACCGTCGCGCCTCATCGCGGAGGTCTGTCGTGCGACGGCTACGGTCCGCGCGGGAAGGGCGGATACGCGGCGCCGCTCGTCGACGGCTCGATGAGCCAGCTCTATGCCGATACCGGCGTCTTCTACTCGACCGACCCGCGCACGAAGCGCGTGTCGAAGAACCCGACGAGCGGCGTCGACGAGCCGTTCCTCTCGCTCAAGAACGGCCTGCAGATGCCTGCTGCGCCGAGCGGTGCAGGCCAGCTCGCGCCCTTGCTCAACACGACCGCGCCGTACTTCGCGCACAACGCGTGGGACCTCGCGCAGGTCGCGAAGTGGGGACCCGGCAACGGCAACATGCCGGAGGAGATCGGCAACATGTCGATCGGCTACGGCTCGCCCGTCGCGGGACCGCAGAGCTGGTACAAGATGGAAGGCACGGTCGATCCGCCGGCCGCCGCGGTCGTCGCGGCGAACGTGAAGTACATGTCGAACGTCGGGCCCTGGCAGCGCGTCAAGACGACGGGCAGCGAGATCGGCCGGCGAGGGCAGGGCGACACGCCGCCGAGCGCCGCGCAGCAGACGGCGGTGCTGCAGTGTCCGGGCAACGCTCCGACGCGCGTGGGCGTGTCGACCGAGACCGGCGTGGTCGTGAGCACGAACGCGCCGCTCCCCGCCGCGACCAATGCGGTTCGATTCGCGCTCGGCGAGCTCGTCGTGGGCGACGAATACTTCGCGGAGATCTCGCTGCGCGTCGTCGCGCTGCCGCTCGATCCGGCGTTCGGCAACATCAACTGCGCGGAGGTCGCGGGAGGCGACGCCGCGAGCCGCGCGCAGGACGGCGGCACCGGCGGCAAGGACTACATCTGGCGGTATTTCCTGCCCGCACCCGCATGCGTCTCGCTCGATCTGCTCTTCGAGAACAACGTCGACAAGGTGCTCGCGGCCGCGAATTCGCCGCTCGTCAACACGATCGAGGCGAAGAACCTCACGACCTCGACGATGACGAGCGTGGTGGTGCAGGACTGCTTCGTCGCGGGCGAGGAGACGTTCGACGCGGCAGGAACGACCCCGGGCTTCACGCTCGACACGACCGGCGCCGGATGTCCGAACCCGGCGGCGCAGGATGCCGTTCGCTGGACCGTGGGGACGCTCGCGCCCGGCGAGAGCAAGACGTACACGGTGAAGTTCGCCGGCAAGTCGAGCACGAGCAACCAGGCCGTGTTCACGTCGAACACCTTCCCGGCGCCCGGCTTCGTCGCGACCGCATGGACCACCGTCGACAACACGGCCGTGATGCGCCTCGCGATGACCGCGACGCCGGCGTCCGTTCCGGCGGTGCCCGCGACGGTGCACTACCTCGCGAGCTTGAAGAACGCCGGCACGGCGGCCGCGGCGACGACGAACGAGACGGTCACGCTGCCCGCCGGCTGGACATACAAGGCCGGGACCACGAAGGTGAACGGCGTCGCCTCGGCCGCGAATCCGACGCAGACGGGGACGGCCGTCCGGTTCGCGCCCGCGCTCCTGCCCGCGAGCATCGCCGTCTCTGCGACGCTCACCTTCGAATTCGACGTCACCGTTCCGGCAGGGACGACGCCGGGGCTCTACACCGTCGACCTCACGTCGTGGGTGAAGGCGGGACAGGATCTCGAGGACAGCATCTCGAAGGTCGCGCCGGTCGCGGTGCTCATCGCGCGCAGCGATACGCCGAGCGTGACCTCGCCGATCTTGCAGGGCGCCGCCGTGGTGAACGGCAAGAGCACCGAGGCGGCGGGCGCGACCGTCACCGTGTACGTCAACGGCAATGTCGGCGGCACCGGGACGGTCGGCGCGGGCGGCGCGTATTCGGTCCCCGTGCCTCCGGTCTTCGCGGGGCAGCGCATCGAGGTGAGCGTCACCGGTCCTGGCGAGCTCGAGAGCACGCGCACGCCGCCGGAGGTCGTGGTGGGCGTGTCGGGCACCGCTGCGTGCTCCGACGGCATCGACAACGACGGCGACGGCAAGATCGACAGCGCCGATCCCGGCTGCACGAGCGGCGCCGACACCGACGAGACGGACGTGCCCCAGTGCTCGGACGGAATCGACAACGACGGCGACGGCAAGATCGACTACCCGAACGATCCCGGCTGCAGCTCGTATCTCGATGCGACGGAGATCGGCAACCCGGCGTGCTCGGACGGCGTCGACAACGACGGTGACGGCAAGGTCGACTTCCCCGCGGATCCCGGCTGCAGCTCCGCGACCGACACGAACGAGAGCGACATCCCGGCGTGCGCAGACGGCCTCGACAACGACGGCGACGGAAAGACCGATTTCCCGTTCGACCCTGGTTGCACCTCGGCGCTCGACGACGACGAGCTCGACACCGCGGGCGCAGACGCCGGAGCCCCGGACGCTGGCCCGAACGTCGACGGCGGGGTGGACGCAGGCGGTACGACCCCGAACGGCCGGCCGCCCGGCGCGGTGCCGCCGGACCTCGGCGGCGTTCCCGATGACGCCGAGTCGGTCGGCTGCGGATGCGGCGTCGCGCCGATCGGCGGCACGATGCACGCGGCGCTCGCCGCGCTCGCGGTAGGCGTGCTCGTGATGCGTCGTCGTCGCCGTCGATGAATCGCGTGCATCGTGCATGCATCGCCGCGGTGAGCCTGGTGGCCACCGCGGCGACCCTCGAGCTCGCGAGCTGCGCGTCGGACCCGGAGGCCCGCTCGGCGACGAGCGACGCAGCTCCCGGCGACGAGGCTGCGCGTCCGAGCCTCGGCGACGGCGGGATGAGCGATGCGAGCGACGCAAGCGACGCGTCCGACGCGTCCGACGCGTCCGACGCGCTCGACGCCAAAGGCGCATGCGGTTCGTGCGCCTCGGGCATGTGCAGCGACGGCGGCTGCGATCCCGCCGTGTTCCTGACGAGCACGGAGTACACGGGGGCGATCGGCGACGGCGGCGTCGCCTCCGCAGACCAGGAGTGCGCGGCGCTCGCGACGGCGGCCGGGCTCCCCGGGACGTTCCGCGCGTGGCTCGCATCTGCCGACGGCGGGTCGCCCGCGACGAGGTTCACGAGCAAGAGCACGCGTCCGTATCGTCTCCTCGACGGCACGAGGATCGCGGCCGACTACGCGGCGCTCGGCAAGACGCTCGAGACGTCGATCGGCCTGACGGAGAAGCGCACCGCCATCGCTTTTGCGTACGTGTGGACCGCCGCGGAGCGCGACGGAGCGCCGAACGCCGGCGCCGGCGACTGCGCGGGGTGGACGTCGGGCGACCCCGCCGTGAAGGGCGGATCGGGCGAGAGCGACGACGTCGTCGAGGAGTGGACGAAGTTCGACGACATCGCGTGCTCGACGAAGGCGCGGCTGTACTGCTTCGAGCAGCGCCCGTAACGCGGCGCAGCGACCTCCAATCAAGGCCTCATGCGACCCCGTCGCGCGTTGAGCCCTTTTTCGGCCCCCGCGGTACTCCCTCTCGAGGTGCACCATGGGCGCTCGATCGAAGCTTGACCTCCTCCTCGGCGCTGCCGTCGGCGTTGCGCTGATGACCGGCTTGGGCTTTGCCGGCACGTCCTGCGGCAGCGAATCCGAGGTCGACCCGAACGCCGCCGACGGGGGCGGAGGCACCGGCGAAGCTGGTGGCTCGACAGGTCTCGGCGTGCCCACGGACGATACGGGCAGCAAGAACTACCCGTGCGCAGGGTGCGCGCCGTTTCCGCCGCTCGGCGCACCCGAATGCGCGCCGTCCGTGCTCGGCAAGGCCGGCATCGCGTACCCGCTCGACGGTCTCTTGCTGCCGCCGAACATGAACGTGCTCGAGGTGCAGTTCACGCCGCCTCCGAGCGCGACGCTCTACGAGGTCGACTTCTACAACGCGATCACGAAGGTGAAGGTCGAGACGAAGTGCACCGACGTGCCCGACGTCCGCGGCGGAACGAGCCGCGGCTGCGGTGTCACGCTCCCGCAGGGCGCGTGGAACGACATCGCGAATTCGAACCGTGACGGCGATCCCGTACGCGTGATCGTGCGCGCGACCACGGACGGGAGCTGCGTGTCGATCTCGGAGGCGAAGATCGATCTCTCCTTCGCGAAGGAGGACCTCGCCGGAGGCATCTATTACTGGCAATCGGCGACGTTCGGAGGCATCGGCGGCCAGACGGGCGGCATCTACAGCCACGATTTCGGTTCGTTCGATCCGACGCCCACGCCGTTCTACACGTCCGGCGGGACCGGCACGTGCGTCGGATGTCACACGCTCTCGCGCGACGGAGCGCGGATGGCGGTGATGACCGACGACCCCGACGGCGACGACGAGTTTGCGGACGTGAAGATGCACGTCATGGACGTCGCGACGCGGACCGTCGTCGGCGGAAGCAAGGTCTCGCCGGGCTTCCAGACGTTCACGCACGATCACGCGAAGATGATCGCGACCACGTTCAAGGGAAAGAAGGCGCCCGGCGCCAGCGTCGACGGAAGCCTCGACGTGTACGACGGCGACGGCCTGACGCTGCTCGCCAACGTGCCCCTGCCTGCCGGCATGGGAGGCACGCATCCGGATCTCTCACGTGACGACGCGCACCTCGTGTTCGTCGTCCCACAGGCCGGCACGATCTCACCCGAGGGCGATCACCACTTCTTCGGCGGCGCCCTGTACGGCTCGACCTTCGACGTCGCGACGAATGCGATCGGTGCGCCCGCTGCGCTGCTCGCCGATCCGACGCGCAGCTACTACTACCCGTCGTTCTCGCCGAACGGCACGTTCCTGCTCTTCAACGACGCTCCGCAGCCCGGCAACTCGGCGACGGCGAACAACGATGCATTCTACAATCGTAGTGCGCGTGTGAAGATCATGCATTTTCCGCCCGCGCCGGGCGCCAAGGCGCTCGACCTCGCGGCGCTGAACGTCGCCGATGGCCTGACGAACTCGTGGCCGAGGTGGAGCCCGTTCGTCCAGACCTACAAGGGACACAAGCTCCTCTGGATCACGTTCTCCTCGAACCGCGACTACGGCCTGCATCTCGTCAACAAGGGCTTCGACAACTGCTACCCGCCGGAAGGGCCCGCGTACGACGACCCGCAGCCGCTCTCGAAGCAGGGCGTCACCTATGGCAACTGCGCTCAGCCGCAGATCTGGATGGCCGGCGTGCTCGTCGACGAGGACGGCGCGCTCGACGCGAAGGACCGCTCGTTCCCGGCGTTCTGGCTTCCGTTCCAGGACGTGAGCAGCCACAACCACACGGCGCAGTGGG
Organism: Labilithrix sp.; assembly: GCA_028287065.1. GTDB lineage: Bacteria > Myxococcota_A > Polyangia > Polyangiales > Polyangiaceae > Labilithrix. Next base: position 7,125 of record JAQBQJ010000121.1, read on the forward strand.
TCGAGAAGATCCAGGGCCCTTCGTCGCCGGGTCCCGACGCCGGCGTGGCGTGCGTTCCGAACGCGGGCGCGTGCTCCGCCTCCGCGACGTGCTGCAGCGACACCGTGTGCTGCGGAGGTACGTGCGCGGTCACCTGCGTGCGCTGAGCCGGCGCGTCCGGCCGGCGGGCCAAAATGCCGCGCATTTGCAGGGAAGTCGTGGGGCCGGAATCCGGGGTAGACTGACCCGGGTCGCGCGTTGCACACGTCCGAGGAGCTTTTCCCGATTTTGGTCGCCGACCTCCTCGACCACGAGTCGTGTGAGGTGCTCCGCGCGCACGCGCAGCGACGGGAGATCGTCGTCGTGCCGCTGCTGTCGCCGCCGGTCGACCGGCGTCGTCATCTCCTCGAGATCTACGCACCCGGCGAGACGTCGCCGATGCGGCTCATGGCGGAGCCCGCAGGCCCGCCGACGAACGCCGGTTTTCCGCTGCGCCTCGAGCCGTGCGCCGAGGGCGAGCCGGGCTACCAGGACGAGCAGGACGACGAACCGACGCTGATGCGGCCGGGCGCCGTCGTCCGCTCGCGCGTCGCGACGAGCCCGACGACCCTGAGCGAGCGGCACACGCGCGATCTGGATCCCTCGGAGACGCCGGACGTTCCCGCGGCGGACCCGTACCTCGGCCGGCTCCTTGCGAGCGGAAAGTATCGCCTCGATGCGTGCGTCGGCAGCGGCGGAATGGGGTCGGTCTATCGCGGTCATCACCGCGATCTCGATCTCGTCGTCGCGGTGAAGGTCCTGCACGCGAGCTTCCAGGCGAACGCCGCGTTCTCGCAGCGCTTCCAGGCCGAGGCGCTCACGATGAGCCGCATCGATCATCCGAGCGTCACGCGCGTCCTCGATTTCGGGCAGGAGCGCGACGGGCTCCTCTACCTCGTGATGGAGTTCCTCGACGGCATCGATCTCCAGAGCGTGCTCGACCGCGAAGGACGGCTCCCACTCGAACGCCTCGTACGCATCATGATGCAGGTCTGTGCCGCGCTCGGGCACGTCCATCGCCACGGCGTCATCCACCGTGACGTGAAGCCGACGAACATCTTGCTCGTCGCCGGACACGACGACGACGAGGACGTGCCGACGGAGGTCCCGAAGGTCTGCGACTTCGGAATCGCGCTCGCGAGCGGCAGCGAAGGCGGACGCGTCGCAGGCACGCCTCATTACATGTCGCCCGAGCAGTGCATGGGCGCCGAGCTCGACGCGCGCAGTGACGTGTACGCATGCGGCGTGCTGCTGTACGAGCTCGCGACCGGGGTGCTGCCGTTCGACGGTGAGCCGGTAGACATCCTCGCGCGCCAGATCCGCGAGGCTCCGGCGCCGCCTTCGACGATCATGCCGGATCTCGATCCCCTCTTCGAGGCCATCATCATGAAGGCGCTCGCGAAGGATCCCGCGGAGCGCCAGCAGAACATGCGACAGCTCCGAGGCGAGCTGAAGGAGCTGCTTGCGCCGGTGCTGCTCGAGGCCGGCGAGCCGTCGGCGCCGCCTTCGGTGGGCGCCGGGATCATCGAGGCGTCGATTCCCTTCGAGGGCTTCGAGCGGATCAAGTCCATCCGATCGCCGAGTGCGGCGAGCGCCGCGTCCGCCCCGCCGTCGTCATCGGGCCCGAGCTCGGGCCGCATGTCGCGCGCACCGGCCGGCGAAGTGTGGCTCGACGGCGACGGCGACGGCGTGAGCACGTTCCTCACGACGCTCGCAGGCACGGTCGAGCAGAAGCCCGGCTACCACGACAGCATCGAGCTGATCGAGCAGTTCGCGCGAGACCCGCAGCCGTGGCTGTCGACGATGGCGGCGACGATCGACCTCGATCGCTTCAAGCACCAGAGCGAGACGCTCCAGAAGGCGGTGAGCAAGCTGATGGCGTCGGCGGACGCGACCACGCTGTCTCCGATCATCCGGACGATGCGCGCGATCTTGAAGGAGGGACCCGTCGAGTCGAACCCGCGCGCGAAGTTCGCAGGCCGTGTGCTGCGCGTGCTCCGCGATCCGCCGCGGCTCGCGCCTCTCGTCGAGGCCGCGCTGGGAGGGACGGAGGAGCCTTCGGATGCGCTGCAGCACGTCTTCGTCGAGACGCAGAACGCAGGAGCCGAGGCGCTCGTCATCGGACGGCAAGGACATCAGCGAGCGGGAAATCCGAGCGCGCGCGTCCGCTTCGTCGCGTTGATGCGCGACATCGGCGCAGGCGGGCTCCCGGTCACGCGAGCTGCGCTGAGCGATTGCATCGCGCGCGGCGAGCGCACGGGCCCGTTCGTCGAAGACCTGCTCCGGTCGGTGCCTCCCGTCGCCGACGAGGCGACCGGCAACGTCGTCGCCGAGCTGCTCCAGGGCGCAACGCCGGCGACGACGGCCGCGGCGATCGTCGCGCTCGCGCACCTGTGGCGCGAGCGCGCGCATCCGCTCATGCTCGGTGCGCTCGCGGCCGCGGACGAGGGCGTGCGGATCGCGGCGATCACCGGTCTGCGCGCGATGGGCGGGATCGACGCGCTCGTCGTCCGCCAGGCCGACGCGATCTTGATGGGACCGCAGCCCGCGACGGACGAGCTCCGTGTCGCCGTCGTCGCGAGCCTGCCCGATGCGCTACCCGCGGCGCGCGCCGCCGCCGCCGAGCTGCTCGTCAGGGCGTTCACGCGTGCTTCGCGAACCAGCACGACGAGCCCCGCGGTGATCGTCGCGCTCGCGCGCTCGTTGCTGGCGGCGGTGCCGAATGCGCAAGCGCTGATCCAGCAGCAGAGCGACGCGAGCAGCGAGGGCGTCCGCCGGCACCTGAGCGGGCTTCTCCGGGCCGTGACGAACCGGACGCCGTGAGCGCGTCGCTCCTCCTCGTCGTCGTCCTCGTCGCCGCCGGAGAGAGCGCCGACGCCTCGACGCAAGCCGTGGCGCCGGCGCTCGAGCAGTCTGCGCGACGCCGCGTGAGCGTCTCGCTGCGCGAATCCGTGGCCGCCCCGGACGACGCCGAGGCGGCGCGGGTCGCGGCGGATTCGAACGTCGACGTCGTCGCGGAGGTCGAATGGGCCGAGCCCGCACACGAGCACGTCCTCGTGCACCTTCGTGGTCGTGACGGCCGGCTGTTGCGCACGTCGACGCTCGAGTTCGCGCCCGCGGAGCCGCGCGCCGAGCGAGGCCGCGCGATCGGGCTCGCGATCGCCACGATGCTCGCCGACGAGCCCGTGGCCGCCGGCATCGTGGCGGCGCTCGGAGACGCCACGGCGCCGACGCGCGTGATCCTCACGACGCCCGTCATCTCGGCTCCGGGCGAGCCCACGACGAGCGATGGGCCGGTTCGGTCTCCTCCCGATCGCGCCGCGCCCGCGCAGGGATCCGACTATGCGCGCTTCGCGGTCGAGGCGGCAGGCTCGGGCGCCGCAGACGTGCGAGGAGCCGCGACCGGCGCAGGACCGATCGCGCGCCTCCAGTGGAACGTGGCGCGCGATGTCGGTCTGCGGATCGGCGGCGCGGCTCGATGGTTCACCGCAGGAGGGCGTCCGGCGTCCGAGCTCGGCACCATGGCCGGCATCCTCTGGACGTTCGCTCGCGCACCCCTCTTTGCGGCAGCGCTCCGGACCGAGCTCGGCGTCGTGCACGACAGCTTCACGGAGAAGCTCACCGAGATGAACCCGCGCGGCATGGTCCTGCCGCCGCGGCTCGTGGATCGATCGAGCTGGGCACCGACGGTGCTCGCCGGCGTCGAGGGCGACTGGCGACCCGTGGCAACGGCCGCGCTCTTCGTCGCGCTGAACGCGGAGGCCTCGACGCGCACGATCGTCGGGGAATCGCAGGCGGCGACGAGCCCCGTGTGGGCGTCGTTCGAGGGCGGCGTACGATTTTCGTTCTGAGCTGCATGCTCGGGCTGGCAACTCGGCACTCCACCGACGAGGATGACGCGTCGAATCGACGCGATGCTTCGCTTACGCCCCCTCGTAAACCATGGCTCCGAAGTGAGCGACGACGCCGCCGAGCGCGACATCGACCTCGTCGCGCGGGTCGCCGCCGGCGATCCGCGAGCGATCGCCGCGTTCTACGACCGCGTGCGGCCGATCATCGAGCGCAAGTTGAGGCGCCTTCTGGGCATCCACGACGCAGACTTCGACGACATGGTGCAGAACTCCCTCATCCAGCTGATTCGTTCCGTCGACCGCTTCCGCGGCGACGGCTCGCTCGACGGCTGGGTCGCGATCGTGTCTGCGCGTGTGGTCTTCCGGCACATCCGTGAGCGCCGGTCGGAGCGACGCATCTTCGCGGCCGCGCCCGTCGACGCGGCGCACGACCTGCTCGACGAGGCGGACGTCGAGGAGGGGAGCTCGTCGCGCGAGCTGCTCGCGCGCGTCCGCCGGCACCTCGACGCGATCGATCCGGTCAAGGCCTGGACCTACGTGCTGCACGACGTGCTCGGGCATTCGCTCGCCGAGGTCGCCGAGATCACGAACGCGAGCCTGCCTGCGACGCAGAGCCGACTCTTCCGCGGGCGTCGCGAGCTCGAGGACCGCATCCGAGGCGACGCCGAGCTCGCCTCGCGCCTCCGCGCTCGCGCGGGCGAGGGGAAACCATGAGCGAAGAGCCGGAGGTGTCTCTCGCCGAGCTCGCTGCGCGCGTCCTGCGACGCGCGGAGGCCGAGGACGTTGCGATCCACGACGACCAACGCGCCGCGCATCTCGCGCTGCTCGCGTCCACGATCCGCGAAGAGCGTGCGCGCGTGGTGCGACGACGCTGGATCTCCGGCCTTGCCGCGCTCGCCGCGACTGGCGTCGCCGCGCTCGGCCTGCGCGCCGTCGTCGCGGAGAGCTCCGGCGCGCCGGTCGCTGCGTCGTCGCTCGCGCACTCGCCGTCTTTCGCGACCTCGCCGCGCGCGCTCGCCGCGACGCGCTACGACGTCACCGTCGAAGGGGAGGGCGCCGAGATCGTGCGCGCCGCCGGGACCTCGGCGGCACCGTCCAGCGCGCTCCGTGCGGGCGATCGCGTGCAAGGCGACGCGGCGTCCGTCTCCGTCGTCGTCGCGACCGGCACGAAGCTCAGGCTCGACCCGAGCAGCGCGCTGTCGGTCGTCGAGGTCGGCCCCGCGCAGATCTTTGCGCTCCGCGCGGGGAACATGAACGCCGACGTCGCGAAGCTCCAGGAGGGCGAGCGGTTCGTCGTGCGCACATCGGACACCGAAGTCGAGGTCCGCGGCACGTCGTTCCGCGTCGAGAACCTCGACGTGGGGCCCTCGTGCCGGCCCGAGCTCCACACGCGCGTCGTCGTCCGCGAAGGCGTCGTCGTCGTCCGCCATGCCGGTGTCGAGGATCGCGTCGCCGCCGGCGAGCAGTGGCCTGCGCCGTGCGCGCCGTCCTCCGCGGCCGCGCCGTCGGCCCGTTCGAGCGCGTCCTCGCCGCCGTCGGTCGCCATGCCTGCACCCTCGGCCGTGTCGTCCCTCGCCGCTGCGAACGAGCTCTTCGAGCGCGCGCAGAACGCGAGCAAGCGCGGCGATCCACGGGGTGCCGTCGTCCTCTTCGACCGCCTCGTCGTCGAGCATCCGAAGACCCCGCTCGTCGAGCATGCGACCGTCGAGAGGATGCGCGCGCTCGACCAGTTCGATCGCGCGCGTTCCGTCGCGGCGGCCCGCGACTACCTCGCGCGGTACCCGAGCGGCTTCGCACGCGCCGAGGCAGAAGCGATCGTCGCGCTCGCCCCCTGACGCATCGGTCATGGTCGCTCGACCGACCATGCGTCGCCGCCTCGAGCCGCATCCGAATCGTCTTTTTCTCGGGGTCGCGTGCATGGTCGCGCCGCCGAGCTGGCACTTGCCGGGGAGACCATGACGAACTCCATCCTTCGCGTATCGATCCTCGTGGCCGCATGCTGTATCGGCGCGTCTCTCGCGCTTCCTGCGTGCGGAGGCGACGACGGCGGCGACACGACCATCCCCGACGAGAGCGGCACCGGCAGCGAGACGAGCTCGCCGGACGTGTTCCAGCCGCCCGTCGACTCGGGGCTCGACTCGAATCCGCCGGACGCGGACGCGGGGCCCGTCGCGTGTCGTGACACGGAGGTGAAGTGCGCCGGCGGCCTGTGCTTCAACCTGCGCACCGACGCCAAGAACTGCGGAGCGTGCGGGAACGCATGCAGCGGGACGACGCCGCTCTGCAGCCTCGGCCAGTGCGTCGACGCGTGCCCGGTCGGAGATGCGGGCGTCGCGCTGAAGACGTGCGGAACGTCGTGCGTCGACGAGCAGAGCGATGCGAACAACTGCGGCGCCTGCGGGAACAAGTGCGGAGCGTCGCAGGCCTGCCTCCAGGGCGTCTGCGGATGTCCGTCCGGCACGACGGCATGCAACGGCGTCTGCGTGAACCTTGCCGAGGATCCCAAGAACTGCGGTGCGTGCGGCACGCTATGCGTGAGCACGATGGCCGTTTGCGCCGTCGGCAAGTGCGCCGCCGGCTGCAACACGGCGACGACCGGGCTGACGAACTGCAGCAACTCTTGCGTCGACCTGAAGAGCGACGACCAGAACTGCGGCGCGTGCGGCACCGCCTGCCAGAACGGCGAGCAGTGCACCAACGGCAAGTGTGGATGCGCCGCCGGCGAGCTCTCGTGCAACGGCATCTGCGTCGACGTCACCGTCGATCGGTTGAACTGCGGTGCGTGCAACAACAAGTGCGCGAACGGCGAGGTCTGCTCGAGCGGAACGTGCACGGCAGGAGGCTGCAGCGGCGGCGACGGCGGCACCTCCAACGGAAAGGTCGATTGCGGCGGTCAGTGCGTCCGCCTCATCGACGATCCGAACAACTGCGGCGCGTGCGGCAAGGTCTGCGGTGCAGGCTTCGTGTGCGCGAACGCGAAGTGCGAGTGCGCGTCGCCGACGGCGACGAACTGCGGCGGCGTGTGCAGCGAGATGGCGAGCGACCCGCTCCACTGTGGTGCGTGCGCGACGAAGTGCACGCCGGCGGCGCCGACCTGCAACAACGGCGCTTGCGCGGCGACGTGTGACCCGCTCACGAACTGCGCGAACAACTGCATCGATACGCAGACCAGCACGACGAACTGCAGCGGGTGCGGCCTCGCCTGCACCGGCGGCAAGACCTGCACGGCGGGAGCATGCACCTGTGCGCTTCCGGAGGTGGACTGCAACGGTCTCTGCACCGACATCACGAGCGATCCGAAGAACTGCAGCGCGTGCGGCAAGGCGTGTCAGGCCGGCGCGACGTGCACGGCCTCTCTCTGCACGTGCCTGCCGAACCGCCCCGAGTGCGTGGTCGGAAGCGGCATCTGCAACGACCTGAACAAGGACGAAAACAACTGCGGCGCGTGCGGCGTGGTTTGTCCCGCTGGAAAGAGCTGCAAGGGCGGCTCGTGTAAGTGACCGCCGGGCTTCTGCCCCACGACCGAGGTCGGCCGTGAGCCGAATGGGCCGCCCTGCGGTACTCCGATCCCGCATGCCGAACGCCGTGCCTCACGGGCGTACATCGCCCGCGTCACGACCGTCACGACCGACCGCAAGGACGGCTCGACGCGCACGCATGTCGGCGCTGCGCACGATGATCCTGCTCGACGCGCTCGACGCGACGTTGCACGCCGACCTGGAGGCCGACGCGCTGCTCGCGGCGGCAGCACGGATCCTCGCGCGCGAGCTCGAGTGCCTGTGCATGGCCGAGCTGTTCGTCGAAGGCGGCGCGCGTGTGGTCGCCCTGGCCCACACCGATCGCGCCTTGTCCGAACGGCTCCGCGCGGCGGTTCGTCCGGATGTCGTCGCGCCGGCAGCGCGCGCGCGGGCGATCGTGGACCGCCGAAGACCCGCCGTGGTCGAGCTGCTCGAAGCCGGCGACGCGGAGCGGCACGGGCTCGCGGAGGTCTCCTCGTGGACCGGCCGTCGCGCCTACGGGTTCATCGCCGCGCCTCTCGTCGTGCGGGGCTCCGCATGCGGTGTCCTGTGGATCATCGCGGTGCGTCGCGGGCGGAGGCCCGTCGACGCCGACGCGGAGAGCATCGCGCGCGTCGCATCCGTCCTCGCCCTCGCGTGGGGTGCCGCGTTCGCGCACGAGCACCCACGTGAGACGACCGGCACGCGCCGGAGCTACATCGCGTCCCGATGACGACACGAACGGCCCGCGGACTCATTCCGTTTTCTTGAGCCGGAGATCTTTCATCGCGGTACGTGTTGGTGAATGAGACTTCCGCATCGCGTCGTCGCGAGCTTTCTCTTCTTGTTCGTTCTCGCGCTCGGTGCGCCGGTCGGATGTAGCGAGCGAGGCATCGAGCGTCGCGAGGATGTGCCGCGCGACGAGGTGGCGACCGTCGCGACGGTCTCCCAACCCCTGGTCCGCGGGTTCGGCGCTGGATCGCTCGTCGTGCCGATGGACACCACGTACCAGAACGCCGGGACGCTCCAGGCGTTCGGGCTCGTGTACGCCCTGCTGCGCGCCGGGGTCCCCGTGCACTGGGCGATCAAAGCGGGCAAGGCCGAGGGAGCGAGCGACTTCACGGCGAGCGCCACCGATCGCAAGACCGGCGCCGTCGTCACGAATTACGCGTACCGCGGTGGCCCGTTCGTGATCGATGCCGCGGACCGCGCGGCGGCGCTGCCGATCGTCGATGCCTGGCTGGCGACGAAGACGACGGCCGTGCACGATACGACGGCCGCTTTCAACGCGGACATTCGCAAGAGCCTCGCGGCCGCGCCGCGCATCGCCGTGTTCGTCGACGGCAACGAGGTCATCGCCTTCCGCTATCTCAACGCGGCCGGGATCCCCGACTCGACCGGCAAGGCTTGGCCGGCCGCCAAGGCGAACGCCTATCCGACGTACCCCGACGTCCTCCAGCCGGCCGCGATCCGCGGTCCCGTCGTCGGTGGCAAGCCGGACGGAGCGCTGCTGAGGAGCGACGGCACACCGGCGTACTGCCAGGTCACGTCGATGCACTACGCGTCCCCGGCCGACGAGGAGGTCGTCCGCGAGGTGCGCGCCTGGCTCGACAGCGGACCGCTCACGCATGCCTTCATGGAGTGCCACGCGACGACGACGTTCGAGAACGCCGCGAACGGCAGGTTCCTCACGACGAACGGGCTCGTCAGCGAAGCGCGTCCGAGCCCGCTCACGAACCGCCATCCCGACAGTCCGTTCGCGCAATACGACGGCACCTTCACCTCGGTAGGCGGCTCGGTGCCGGCCATGGGCGTGCCCGCGGGCTCTGCGCTGCACGCGACCGACACGACGCTCGTGAACCTCTCCACCGCGCCGGTATCTTCGCGCATCGTGTGGATGACGGGCTTCCTCGACGGCAATCCGGCGAAAGGCAAGGTCAGCTACCTCGGCGGACACGAGTACGACACGAAGGTGCCGATCTCCACCAACCCGGAGGCGAACGGAGTCCGCCTCTTCCTCGACAGCCTCTTCGAGAGCGAGTGCGCGAGCACGAACGCACAGCCGAGCGTGTCTCTCGTGAAGAGCGCGCCGGCGGCCGTGAACGAAGCGACGCTCACGTACACGCTCGCGTATGCGAACGGTGGGCCTGGCATCGCCGACAACGCCGTCATCAGCGATCCCATCCCGGCAGGCGCGACGTTCGTATCCGCGACCGGCGGTGGCACGCTCGCCGGCGGAGTGGTCACGTGGAACCTGGGCAACCTCGCGTCCGGCGCATCGGGCAGCGTGACGCTGACCGTCGACCTGCCCGCGAACGCGACGTACGCGAACCAGGCGACGCTCGATTATCGCGTCTCGCTCACGCCCAAGCAGATCACGAGCAACGGCGTGACGACGACGCGGACGAGCACGCCGATCGCGGACCTCTCGCTCACCGTGACCGACAGTCCCGATCCGGTCGCGTCGAAGGGCGCGCTCGCGTACACCGTGAACGTTTCGAACGGCGGCCCGCAAGCCGCGCCCGCCGTCGTCGTGACGTTGACGCTTCCGGCGGGGGCCACCTATGCGAGCGCGACGGGAACCGGCTGGACCTGCACGTCCGCCGCAGGCGCGGTGACGTGCACGAACGCATCAGTGCCCGTCGGTGCAGCGCCCACGCTCACGATCGACGTGACCGCTCCGCCCGGTCCGGCGACGGCGACGAGCACGGTGAGCGTCAGCTCGTCGGCCGCCGATCCCGCGGCAGCGAACAACAGCGTCACCGTCACCACGGTCGTCGGCGCAGGCCCCGGCTCGGACGCGGGAGCGGACGGCGGGCCCGACGGCGGCGTCCTCGACACCGACGGCGACGGCATCCCCGACGTGGTGGAGCGACGCATCGGCACGGATCCGCTCGACGCCGACAGCGACGACGACGGCGTCCCGGACGGCGCCGAGCCGTCCTTCGATCAGGACACCGACGGCGACGGTCTCATCAACGCGCTCGATCCGGACAGCGACAACGACGGGCTCTTCGACGGCACGGAGCTCGGGCTCGATTGCTCGAGCAAGGCGACCAACGTCTTGCGCGGGCGCTGCATCCCCGACGGCGACAAGGGCGCCACGAAGACGAATCCGCTCGACGCCGACACGGACAAGGGCGGCGTGAAGGACGGCTCGGAGGACGCAAACCTGAACGGCGTCGTCGATACCGGCGAGACCGATCCCACGACCGGCCATGGCGGCGACGACGCGACGGTCGTCGACAGCGACAAGGACGGGCTCGGAGACCTGCTCGAGAAATCCATCGGCTCCGATCCCAACGATGCCGATTCCGATGACGACGGCGTGCCTGACGGGGCGGAGCCCAACCCGTCGGACGACACGGACGGCGACGGCCTGAAGAACGTGCTCGACGCGGACTCCGACGACGACGGCCTCTACGACGGCACCGAGATGGGCTTCGGATGCGGCAATCCGGGCACGAACGCCGCGCGCAACCGGTGCCGCGCCGACGGCGACAACGGCGCGACGAAGACCTCCGCGCTCCTCCGCGATACGGACACGGGTGGCGCGAGCGACGGCTCCGAGGACGCGAATCTCGACGGCGTGGTCGACGCCGGCGAGACGGACCCCACCGTCGGCCATCAAGACGATGACGACGACGTCGTCGACACGGACCACGACGGCCTCGGCGACAAGCTCGAAGCGACGCTCGGCTCGAACCCGAACGACGCCGACAGCGACGACGACGGGCTCGAAGACGGGGCCGAGCCGAATCCGTCGATCGATCAAGACGGGGACGGAAAGACGAACATCCTCGACGCAGACAGCGACGGCGATCTGCTCTTCGACGGCACGGAGGCGGGGAGGGACTGCTCGGATGCGGCGACCGACAAGAGCAAGGGGACATGCAGAGCCGATGCCGATCCTTCGACCACGACCGCGGTCCTGAATCCCGACACCGACAACGGCGGCGTGAAGGACGGGGACGAGGACACGAACCATGACGGCAAGCTCGACCCCGGCGAGCGCGATCCGAACGACCGCGCGGACGACGTCCCGGGGAACGGCACGAGCGACGCAGGTCCGGACGCAGGCTCGTCGGGAGGAACGAGCGGCGCGAGCGGAACGAGCGGAACGAGCGGCAGCTTGATCGACGACGGACGCCTCGCAGGAGGAGGCTGCGCGTGCTCCGCGATCCCTTCTTCGAGCTCGTATCCGGGCGGCGCAGGTCTCGCGGCACTCGCCGCGACGGTCATGGCGCTGTGTGGACGTCGCGCTCGTCGCGCCGATCGCGCTCGCTCGCAGCAGTGAACAACTTTCCTAGAGAACAACGATGAGCACGCGAACGCGGACCCTCCTGGGCGCACTGGTCGTGGCCACCTCCGTCTGCTCGGCAGTGCCTTCGAATGCGCAGGCAACCGGCTTTGCGCTGAGTCGGTTCGAGCCGTCGGAGCGCGGGAGCGAATGGTTCGCGCTCGAGTCGCTCGATCTGCGCGGTCACGGCCGGTGGAACGCCGGCATCGTCGCCGAAGGTGCGTATCGGCCGCTCGCGATCTACGACGCGAACGGCGACATACGCTCGAGCGTCGTGCGCAATCAGATCTTCGCGCATCCAGGCGCGAACGTCGTGCTGTGGGAGCGCTTGCGTCTCGGCGTGAGCATTCCGATCGTCGTCTACCAGGACGGTCACGACGGGACGATCCGTGGCGTCGAGTACCGAGCTCCGGACACCCCGGCCTTCGGCGACGTGCGGCTCGCTGCGGATGTGCGCCTTCTCGGCGTATACGGCGGCCCGGCGACCCTCGCCGCAGGCGTCCAGGTACAGCTCCCGACCGGCAGCCGTGACGATTTCACGAGCGACGGCAGCGTCCGGTTCCAGCCACGGCTCCTCGCGGCGGGTGACGTCGGGCCGCTCGCGTGGGCCGCGAAGCTCGGCTTCCAGTACCGGAACCGTGACGAGCGCATCGACGAGAGTCCGCTCGGCAGCGAGCTGACGTTCGCGGGCGCGCTCGGCATCCGCGCGGCACACGGCGCGCTCGTCGTCGGCCCCGAGGTCTTCGGCAGCACCATCGTGAGCGACGGCGATGCGTTCTTCCAGCTACGCGGCACGCCGCTCGATGCCATCCTCGGTGTCCACTACACGTTCGCGGAGCAGTGGCGCGTCGGAGGCGGCGGCGGAGCGGGCCTCACGCGGGGCTTCGGCTCGCCGGAGGCGAGATACATGGTGTCGATCGAGCGCGTCGCGCCGTTCGAAGCCGCAAAGCGCGCGCCTGCCGATCGCGACGGCGACGGCATCGTCGACACGGAGGACGCGTGCGCTGACGTCCCCGGCGTGAGGACCTCCGATCCGAAGACGAACGGCTGCCCGCCCGACAAGGACGGCGACGGAGTCGTCGACGCCGAGGACGCATGCATCGACGTGCCGGGCGTGCGGACGACGGATTCGAAGACGAACGGCTGCCCGCCCGACAAGGACGGCGACGGCGTGCTCGACGCGGTCGACGCATGCATCGACGTCCCCGGCGTGAAGACCTCGGATCCGAAGACGAACGGCTGTCCGCCCGACAAGGACGGTGACGGTGTTCTCGATGCCGAGGATGCGTGCGTCGACGTGCCCGGCGTGAAGACCTCGGATCCGAAGACGAACGGCTGTCCGCCCGACCCGGATCGCGACAAGGACGGCGTGCCCAACGCGGAGGACGCGTGTCCCGACATACCCGGCAAGCCGAGCCCGGATCCGGCCAAGAACGGCTGTCCGCTCGCCTTCGTCCAGGCCGGACAGATCAAGATCCTCGAGCAGGTGAAGTTCGTCACCGGCAGCGCCGCGATCCAACCTGGAAAGGACAGCGAGAACGTCCTCCAGGCGGTGCTGAAGGTCCTGCAGGAGCACCCCGAGATCAAGCGCCTGCGCGTCGAAGGACACACGGACGACGTGGGCAAGCCGGACGCCAACAAGAAGCTCTCCAAGAACCGCGCGGAGTCCGTGGTTGCCTGGCTGACGAAGCGAGGCGTCGAGAAGGCGCGCCTCACACCCGCCGGCTTCGGAATGGAGCGGCCGATTGCGGACAACAAGACCGTCGACGGGCGGCGCGACAACCGGCGCGTCGAGTTCCACATCGAGTCCGAGTGACGCGCCGGTAGGGCGTTGTGGTCGCGGGCGCGCTCGTTCGCGGCCACGGTCGCGGTTGAGCCGCTCGCCCCCGTTCGGGGTACTCCCGTCCCATGGCGGCCGCATTGTCGTTCCTCGAGCGCCGCCATGCGGGACGCGGGTACGCTTTCGATGTGAGCTCTTCGCGCGCACCGCAGCACACCCGCTCCGGGGCGGGTCCGTCGGATGCAGCTCTGGTCGTCGCGGCGCGCGGTGGCGAGGCCTGGGCGCAAGAGGCGTTGTTCCGCCGTCATGCGCGCCGGCTCAACGGGCTCGCCTATCGTGTGCTCGGCCGCGACGACGAGATCGACGATCTCGTGCAGGACACCTTCATCGCCGCGCTCTCGGCTCTGGACCGGCTCGACAAGCCCGATGCGTTCGCATCGTGGATCGCCGGCATTCTCGTTCGACAGGCCTACAAGAAGATCCGGCGGCGGAGGATGCTCGCTCGACTCGGTCTGTCGCGCGCCGCGGGGGCGATCGACCTCGACGAGCTCGTCTCGTCGTCGGCATCACCCGAGCGCTCCGCCGAGCTACGCGCGATCTACGCGGTGATCGAGTCGATGCCGGCCGACGTCCGCATGCCGATCATCCTCAGTCGCGTCGAGGGGTACGGGCTCGTCGAGATCGCCGAGCTGATGGAGATCTCGCTCGCGACCGTGAAGCGGCGGATCGCCGAGGCCGAGGCGACCCTCGAGCAGCGCTTCGGGAAGGACGTCGCACGATGAAGTCCGACGAGCACCGACCGCTCTCCGACGATGTCGCGCCGCGGGTCGACGAGGCGCGCCTCGCTCGCCAATGGAGCGCCGTTTCGAACGGCCTCGCGTCGCGTCCGCGGCGAGGCTCGTACGTTGCCGTGCTCGCGCCGGTCGCGCTGGTCGCACTGGCGCTGATCGCGGTGCTCATCGTCCGTCCGTGGCGCGACAAGACGTCCGCCGAAGCGCTCGCGCCCACCGGCGAGGTCCTCGTCCTCGCGGACGGGAGCCGCGTCACGCTCTCTCGCGGCGCGCAGCTCACGGCCGAGAGCGCGACGCGCGAGCGCGTCCATCTCGTCCTCTCGGCCGGCACCGTGGACCTCGACGTCACGCACGTCGAGAATCGCCCGTTCGTGGTGACGGCCGCCGGACACGACGTCACGGTCCTCGGGACGGCGTTCTCCGTGAAGCTCGAGCCGCGCGACGGAGCGCCGACGCTCAGCGTGGACGTGAAGCGCGGGCGCGTGCGCGTGTCCGGCCCGAGCGGAGAGCACGTGCTCGGCGCAGGGCAGGCATGGTCGGCGCGCGTCGAGATCGCGACGACGACCGCGCCGCTGGCGTCCGCCGCGCCGCTGGCGCCGTCTGCGACCGACGTTGCGCCCGAGGAGAGCGTCCCGCCCGCCCCGAGCGAGCCGACCACGTCGAAGCCCGCGCCGAGCGAGTCGTCGCCCCATCCGGTGGCCTCTGCCGCGCCGGTCGACGGTCCGCGCGAGCTGCTTGCTCGCGCCACCGAGGCGCGTGGTGCGGGACGCCCGCGCGACGCCGCGATCGCGCTCGATACGCTGAGGAAGCGCCATCGCTCGGACCCGCGCGCCGGCCTTGCTGCATTCGAGCTCGGACGCGTTCGCATGGATGCTCTCCACGATCCCGCAGGTGCCGCGGAGGCGTTTGCCGACGCCGTGACGCTCGCGCCGTCGGCTCCGTTTCGCGAGGACGCCGAGGCGCGCCGTGTGGAGGCGCTCGACGCGCTGCCGGACCGCGCCCGGTGTGAGCGAGCGCGCGACGCATATCTCGCGCGATACCCCTCCGGGCTCCACACGAAGCAGATCGGGCAGCGCTGCAAGTCGCCATGACGGACGTAGCGCGGCTGACGCTCGGCATCGTCGCCATCGCCGTCGTGGGGGCGTCGTCACGCGCTGTGCAGGCCCAGGAGAGTGCGCGCTGCGGCGGTCCGGGCCGCCCGGGGATCGCGCTCCGCGCGGACGACATGGATCCCACGCTCCGAGACGACGTCTTCGCGCAGCTTCGCGCATCGCTCGCGGGACGAAGCCTCGAGCTCTGCACGGCCGAAGTGGGGGCGGGCGCCGTCGCCGAGCTCGACGTGAGCGGTGCCTCGACCGCCGTCTCTCTCTCGTTGTCGGTGCGCGACGAGATCACGGACAAGCGGGTCTCGCGCGAGATCGATCTGAGGCGCATCCCCGACGACGGTCGCGCGCTCGCGATCGCGCAAGCCGCCGACGAGCTGCTTCGCGCGAGCTGGGCGGAGCTGCTCGTGCCCGACGCGCCCAAGCCGAAGCTCGAGGTGCCGCCGGAGGTCGCGCGCGCGGTCCCCCAGCCCGAGCGCGCCGCGCTGCCGGTCTCGCCGCGCACGCCGCTCGTCGAGGTCGGAGCGGCGCTGGCCCTCGAACACTACGGAAGCGGCGCGACGCATGTCGGCCCGGACGTCGCGCTCGGCATCTTTCCGTTCGCGCGCCTCGGCGCGTCGCTTCGAGGCGGGATGCGCGGCGGTACGACGTCGGAGATCGCGCTCGGCAAGGTGACGTCGAGCAGCATCGTCGGCGCCTTCGCGATCCTCGTCGCCGCGCTCCCGCGGACGGGACGCGCAGGGCTCGACGCAGGCGCGGAGCTCTACGTCTCGCGGGTTCGCTACGAGGGCGACGCGACCGACGGCGCTCACGCGCGGACCGAGACCGGCACCGCGACGTATGCTGCCGCCACCGCACGCGGGTGGCTCGTGCTCGCGCCGCCGTTGCGCGCAACGGTCGGGCTCGATCTCGGCGCTCCGATCCACACCGTGCGAGCGCTCGCCGCGGAGAGCACCGTCGCCTCGATCGGCGGCGTGCTGTTCGGCGCTCGAGTCGGCATCGGAGGGGTGTGGTGAACGAGGCCCGCGCTCGGCGACTGCCGAGGCCGTCGGTCGTCGCGATCCTCGTGGCGGTGTGTGCCCTCGTCGCGTGCGGCGAATCGGTCCTGTCCGTCATCGAGCGCGACGCCAGACCGGACGGCGGCGACGCCGACGGCGGGACGGATGCTTCGCCCGACGTCGGAGCTCCCGACGCCGATCTCGGCGATGCTCCCGGGCTGACGTGCGCGGACGCGTCTCCGGTCAACGCGCATTGCGCGCTCTCGAACGAGTGCTGCTCCGGCTATTGCGCGTCGGCTTCGACGCTCGAGACGACGTGTCGCCCGGCCACGGGATGTCTCGGGGCCGCAAGCGCATGCACGCGCGCCGGCGCGTGCTGCTCGAACGGATGCTTCGTCTCCGACCCAGGCGCGGCGCCGCGATGCGCCGGCGAGAGCGCGTGCGCTGCGACGGGCGCGAACTGCGCGACGGACGTCGAGTGCTGCACGAACCACTGTGCCGGCGGTACGTGTGCCGCGCTGGCACCGGGCTGCAACCCCGCCGGCGAGGCGTGCACGCTCGACACCGAGTGCTGTGGTCGCATCTGCGTTGCGCCCAACGAGGGACCGGCAACGTGCCAGCTCCTGCAGGGCTGTCGTCCGGAAGGGGAGACGTGCACGACCGCGAACGACTGCTGCTCGAATCGTTGCGCTGCGGACGCGACGGGCGTTCTCCGCTGTACCGCGCTCGCGGCATGCACCGCGAATGATCGACGAGCATGCTCACGGCAGGTCGGTGACGTCTGCAAGGACGCGATGCAATGCTGCTCGCGCGTCTGCCTCACGACGGGCGACGGAACCAAGCGCTGCGCGGCCTCCGGCGGCTGCCGCAGCGAATGCGAGCTCTGCACGACGGGCTCGGACTGCTGCTCGGGCATGTGCGGAGCAGGCAGCGACGGCGTCAATCGCTGTCAGGCCGCTGCCGCGTGCGGGAAGCCAGGCGAGGGCTGCGAGAAGGACCCCGACTGCTGCGCGACGGGTGGCCCGTCGAAGTGCTTGCCCGATCCGGCACCGGCCGGCCCGAAACGATGCCATCGACCGGCCGGGGCAGCCTGCGCCGGCGAGGGCACCGGGTGCTCTCTCTCGAGCGATTGCTGCGCGGGTCGGTGCGTTCCCGGCCCGGCAGGTGCGCTCGCCTGCAGGGCGACGTGTCTTCCGTTCGGCGCGGCATGCACCTCGCGCGCGGACTGCTGCGGGACGAGCTCCGACTGTATGTTCCTGAACGGCGCCCTGCGATGCGCGCCTCTCGCGCGATGACCAGCCTACATCCGTACCAGGTGCCGTGCGAGCGGCTGGTCGACCCTTCAGATCTGAAAGGTCGAGCGGCGGATCTGCAAAGCGTCGCGGATCGCGCGGCGCCGTCGCCCTCCGTTGACCCCCGGAGGTCGGGGTGAGATCCTTTGTGCCGAGTCGCTCGATGCCTTCCTTGCCCCCGGAAGACCTCCTCCCCGTCCTCGTCGCGGATCTCGCGGACGACGAGGCGCACGAGATCCTCGAGGCCGCTGCCTTCGCCGGCAGCCAGGTCTACCTCCCGCTCGATGCCGCGCCGGTGAACGCGTCGCAGCACGTGCTCGAGGTGCACTTCCCGAGCATGGCGGAGCCGATCTTCTACCTCGCGCTGCCCCTCGGGCCGCCGACCGGGGACGGCTTCCCCATGCGCATCATGCCCATGCCGGACGCGAAGCCAATGGCGACGCCGAGCATGGCGCCCCCCGGCGCGAACGGGGTCGTCCGCAGTCGTCGCGCGACGACGAGCATGACGCTCAGCGCGAGCCATACCGCCGATCTGTCGCAGGCCGGCCCGCTCCCCACGGGACCCGACGACAGCATCCTCGGGCGCGCCCTCGCCGGCGGCAAGCTGATGATGGAGAGCCTCATCGGTCGAGGCGGAGTCGGTGCAGTCTACAAGGCGCGCCATCGCGAGCTCCGCATGGCCGTCGCCGTGAAGGTGCTCCACGAGTCGTTCCAGCACGACATCGACTTCTGTCGACGCTTCTACGCCGAGGCGCTCGCGGCGAGCCGGCTCGACCATCCCAACATCACGCGCGTCATCGACTTCGGGCAAGAGCCCGACGGCCTGCTCTATCTCGCGATGGAGTTCCTGGCCGGCGTCGAGCTCCGCGCGGTCATGAACAAGGAGCACGCGCTCCCCACGCAGCGCATCGCCGAGGTCATGATGCAGACGTGCGCGGGGCTCTCGCACGCGCATGCGCGCGGGATCGTGCATCGCGACATCAAGCCGGAGAACCTCGTGATCGTCCCGGGCCAGGACGACGACGGCGAGGCGATCGAGCTCGTCAAGGTGTGCGACTTCGGCATCGCGCAGCATCGCGCGCTCCCCGGCGCCGCGCACGAGGCCGGCGTGATCGCCGGCACGCCCGAGTACATGTCCCCCGAGCAGTGCCGCGGCGACGAGCTCGACGCACGCAGCGACGTCTACGCGTGCGGCGTCGTCCTCTACGAGCTCGCGACCGGACAGCTCCCGTTCACGGCCGATCGGCCGCAGTCGATCCTCAACAAGCATCAGTTCACCGATCCGATCGCGCCTTCGCTCGTGAAGCCCGGGGTCGATCCCCTGCTCGAGCGCATCATCCTCAAGGCGCTCGCGAAGGAGCCGGAGGATCGCCCGCAGAACATGCGCGAGCTGCGTGCGGCGCTGCGCGAGCTCCTCGCCCCGATCGTGGTCGACGCCGGCGCGGCTCCGCCTTCGTCGCAGCGCTCGCTCGGCCGCGCGATGCAGACCGGCGAGGAGTTCCGCCCGTTCACGCCTCAGCCGGCCAGCACGCAGCCGGCTTCGCCG
>JAQBQJ010000303.1 GCA_028287065.1 Labilithrix sp.
AAGCAGGAGCATGTATTTCGTCATCGGGAAATTCTCCTTCACCCAAGGAACGAACGGGAGGGCGTCGGATCGACATTTTTAGAGCGCATGCGTTAGTGATAATCGATACACAACTGAAGCGGCATCCAGGTGGTCGTCAGGGCCGCCGGAAGCGGTCATGCGAGCGAGCTCGAGCGGGCCGACCAGCGGCAAGGCTGGTCTTCAAATCCCTCACGGCTTCGGAACCCTGCACGTGGTGACGCGGTGCCGCCCCTGCCCGCAACCGAGCTGCTCGATCGTGCACGACGCCACCTGCTTCTCCGACGGCGTGCACGGCACCGTCCCGCATGAGCAGCTGTTGACCTCCGGGTCGTAACAGCAGATCGCACCACTGCAATCGGTACCGCGGCCTCTGTCATCCATCGGCGACAGCTGGCACAGGCACCCCGCGCCCGCCGTGGTGCAGATGATCTTGTCGCATTCGCACGAGCGAACGCTGCTCGGCCAGTCGTCCGGCGCACAGCAGCGCAGGTTGGGATGCCCGACCTCCGTGCACTCGGTGTCGTTCGATATCGGCCCGATCTCGCATTCGCAGGCTTCGATCGAGGACACGTACGCACGCTGGCAGCGCGTGACGTTGCGCTTCGAAGGCAAACCGCACGAGGTCGCGCATTCGTTCGCGACGCACGCCGACAGATCGGCGTGCACGCCGCCTCGGTCGTCGGGATCGGCGACCCGCGCGCAGGCTTCGTTCGTCTTCGTCGCGCAGGTATCGAGATCGGCGATGACGCCGCCGCACGTATCGTCGAAGCAGCACGCGTCGACGGCGGCCGTGCATCGATCGGCGATGCATCGCCCGCAGTCGGACTCGACGCCCGCGAGCTTGCAATGCGCTCCCCGGGGCTCCGCGCTGGGGACCGCCAGGATGCACGCCGACGCGAGCGCCCCCAGCGCCGCCGCCGCGAGAATTCGAGCACTTATCCTCATGCCGCCTTGCCGATCGGCGCCATGGAGCTAATAGCCAGCGGAATGTCGTCGCCCCGTCGCGCGTGCTCGATCCTGGCGCTCTTCGCGCTCGGCGTCGCCACGGCCGCGTGCAGCAGCGCGGACTCCGGCGCGCGTGTCGCCGAGACCGCATCGGCGCAGCCCGCACCGCCCGGCCCCGTCGAGATCGCGTCGTGCGGCGTCGGAAAGATGCTCGGCGCGGGCGGCACCGCCTGCGTCACGGTGGGGCCGACCGACGTGCCCGCGGGGTTCGCGCGCGTCGCCGACGCGTGGGGCTTCCGCGCGATCAACCCGTTCGGGAACTGTCCCGACCGGTTCTTCAGCTCGATCGGCGACACGATCTGCGTCGCGATCGACCATCCGTGCAGCAACCTCACTCCCGCCGGCGCCACGCTCGTGCACGACCAGCCCGAGCTCGTCGCCGCGCTCGCCGCGAGCAAGCCAGGCGCGACGATCGCTCTCGCGGGCGGTACGTACGAGCCGATCGTCGTCGACCGCGACGTGAAGCTGATCGGCGCCTGCCCCGAGAAAGTCGTCATTCGCGGAAAGGGTGCAGGCAGTCGCGGCATCGAGGTGAGAGGGCCGCACTCCGTTTCGGTTCGTTCGCTCAGCATCAGCGACGCGGAGTTCGCCGTCTGGGCGACCGACGGCGCGACGGTCACCGTCGTGCAATCGCGGTTCTCCGGCAACGAGTGCGCGGCGTGGATCGAGCACGGCGCGACGCTGAAGATGAACCACAGCCTCTTCGATGGCGCAGGCGCGAAGATGGCGGACGGCGTCCTCGTCGCGAGGGGCGGCCACGCCGAGCTCGAGGACGCGGAGCTTCGCGGCATGCACGTCGCCCTCCAAGCCTTCGGCGAGGGCAGCACCGCCAAAGGGTCGGCGCTCGTGATCAGCGATAGCTCGCCCGAGGCGCGGAGCGCGCTCGTGGTCGCCTCGCACGGCGGCGACGTCCAGGTCGATCGCAGCCTCATTTTCGCGAACGATACCTTCATCGGCGGCGCGACGGCGACCGATCCTCGCGAGGTCGGCACCGCGCCGGCGAAGCTACGCATCACGAGCTCCGAGCTGCTCCGCGTGCTCCCGACGGAGTCCGGTGGCTTCGACGTGTCCGGCGGCTCGACACTCGAGCTCGTGAACACCACGTTCGAGACGCGCGCGCGCGTCGCGATCTCCGCCGAGACCGGCGCCAAGGTGCTCCTGGAACGGACCGTCATCAGGCCGGTGCTCCCCACGGACCCCGCCGATGGCGGCGTCGGCGCAGGCCTCATCATCAACGACGACGTGCGGCTCACGCTCGATCGCTCGGCTGTCATGGGCGTCCTGCAGTCCGCGATCATGGCGTCCCGAGGATGCCACATCCGCGCGACGGGTTCGCTCATCGCCGATGTCTGGGAGTTCTCGCGCACGGATTTCGGGAAGCGATTCGACAGCGGCCAAGCCATCTCGTTGAGCGGAGACGCGGTGCTCGAGCTCAGCGACAGCGTGCTCCAGAACAACGCCGGCGCGTCGATCTGGATGGACCGCGGCGGCAAAGCGAGCGTGAAAGTGGAACGCTCGGTGATCGTCGACACGCGCGAGGCCGATCGCTCGACCGCCGCCGTCGGGCTCCTCGCGTGGTCCGGCACGGTGGACGTGCGAGACTCGCTCGTCCACGGCATCCCCGGCACGGCGCTGGCCTTCGGCGATGCGACCGGCGCGATCGCCGGCACGACGATCAGCCGAGGCGACGTCGCGTTCCGCTTCTTGGGTCAGAGTCGCACCGTCGCCGCCGTCTCCGACGATCAGCGACCCGGCGAAGGCGAGCTCCTCACCCGCGCCAACATCGTCGTCGAGACGACGACGGCATCGACGGAAGACCCGCTCCCGCTCGGCGAGTGCCGGTGCGAAAAGGTGAACAAGCAGGACCGCTGACCCCGCGTCCGGGGCACGACATCATCGGTCGACGGCTCGGCGAGGTGCTCGCGAAGCTCGGTCGAGTGTACCGTTGTGCGCGATGCACATCGACTCCGAGTCCGAGAATCCGAACGCGTTTCCTCAGGTCCTCCACGTCCGCGCGCACACGCTCCGCGCCGACGTCATGGCTCCTTCCGGCAGCACGGACTCCGCGCCCGGCCCGCACGACTACTTCGATGCGGCGCTCTTGGCCTGCAAGACGCTCACCGCGACGTGGTATGCGCGCAAGAACGGCATCGCCCTCGAGCGCGTCGAGGGGCACGTCGAGCGCGACGACACCGAGGAGCGCGCCGGCAAGTATCGGTTGAAGGTCCGCCTCGCGTACCACGGCGCGCTCACCAGCGAGGAGCGCATGCGGATCCACGCCGCCGTCGCGCGCTGCCCGATCCACAAGCTGATGACGACGGGCGAGGTCACGATCGAGACCGCGCCGCTCGAGTGAGGTCGCGCGTTCAGCGCTCCGGCAGCGGGATGTACTCCACGTCGTCGCCCGGGATCGGCGGGAAGCGCCGGCTCTTCCAGTCGTCCTTCGCGC
>JAQBQJ010000304.1 GCA_028287065.1 Labilithrix sp.
GCGGACACCGCCGGCGGAGAAGCTCGGCGCCGCGCTCGAGATGATGCGTTTCGGCATCCGTCTCAAGCGGAGCGCGCTCGTCGCCAGCAACCCTGGGGCAGAGGAGGCCGAGGTCGACGCCATGCTCCAGGCCTGGCTCGACGCGGATGGTTGACGTCCCGCCTCAGGAGCCAGCGCTTCGAGCGATCCGAGACCACCTCCTCCTTCGAAAGCGATCCTATGCGCTCGTCGGAGGTCTCGCGCTCGCGGCGCGCGCAGAGCCGCGGTTCACGCGCGACGTCGACCTCGCCGTCGGCGTGGCGGATGACGCGGATGCACAGTCGGGCGTTCGCCGCACGAAGCTCGCGGCACGGCGCGAGCCTCCGGCACCGAACACGCGCTCAATCGGGACGCGCAGAGCCTCGGTAATTCGTCGTGTTACCCGTGACGAGATTTCCCGCGTGAGTGAACGTCGAGGCATCGCCGCTGCTGGCGACGGTGACTCCGACCACGTTCCCGCTCACCGTGTTGGCGTCATAGCTCACGTGGCTCGCGGCGCTGTTCGCGCTCAGCATCAGGTGGAGACCGGCGCCGGCGTAGCCCCAGGGCGAGTACGCATGACCGTTCATGTTCTCGATGCGATTGTGCGTGAAGCGGAGCGAGCTCGACGCGAGATCGTCGGAGTGGCTCGCGACGATTCCCGTGGCGCTGTCGTGGACGAGCGAGTCGTGGATCGAGACGTTGACGGGCGCGCAAGGGAACCTCGTTCCGTCGCGGAGGTTCGCGCAACGCGCCCCGAGGACGACGAACGCGGCGATTCCGGGGGTCCCCGTGTAGTTCTGCGCGGCGTTCGGCGGCGTGGGCGACGCTTGGAGATCGGCGTACGCGACCTCGACATCGAGACCGAAGCGGCCGAGAGCGTCCGTCCTGACGATCGAAAGCGCCGCACCGCTGCTGCTCACCTCGTTTCCCCAGCTGACGCCCGTCGAGCGGTGTTTCCCGCCGCGGAGGCGGACGTCGTGGATCCGAACCGGCTTCGCGACGTAGGGAGTGTTGTCGCCGGGGGCGACCGAGTGCTCGACGATGAGGCCGCTCGCGACCTTGACGTACGAGAGGTCGAGGCCGCCGAAGTTGACCCACATCGACCCGATGGTCGTGGCGTCGACGCCCGCGCCGATGATCGCGACGCTGCGCTGCGGATCGACGTGAACGTCCTCGTCGAACGTTCCCGCGGCGACGCAAATCGTGGCGACCCCCGAGTCGACGGCGGACTGGATGGTCGAGTAATCGCCGGGAACCTTCACGCCCGCTGGCGGGCAGGAGGGCGCGGGTCCGCGCGGTCCGACCGCGCCGGCGGGAGAGGACGAAGTGTTGGGCGGGGTCTCCGTCCACGAAGACTCCGCGACGGTGGGCTCTTCCCCTCCGTCTTGCGACGCTGCGCAACCGCCGAGGATGACGACCATGATCGGAACGATGATTTTCGAGCTCACGTGACCTCCGGGCAAATCGATGAAGAGGGCGTCGCGAGGACGACCGTTGGCGACTGCACGGAGCCCTCTCCGCAAGTGGCAGGCCATCCGTTTTGGTCCCGCAGAAGCGCCGATCGGCCGTGATTTGCGGGTAGAAAAGGGGGTGCGATGCTGGAGATCGCGGCCCCGCGGACCGGCGCTGGTCCGAGCTATGCTCTCCCTTACGCTGGAGGCGCGAAGCCCGTGGGTCTGGAGAAGCGCAAGGTCGGCCGCTACTGGCTGTTTCAGCCCCTCGCGTCCGGCGGCATGGCCACGGTTTATCTCGGCTGCCTTCGCGCCGGCGCCGGCGTTTCACGACCCGTCGCCATCAAGGAGCTGCACCCGCACACGGCGCGCGACGCCGAGGCGGTAGAGCGGTTCCTGACCGAGGCGCGTATCGCGTCGCGGATCCGTCATCCCAATGTCGTCGCGGTGCTCGACGTCGTCGCGGAGGGCGACGATCTCTTGCTCGTGATGGAGTACGTGCACGGCGCGTCGCTGAGCCAGCTGCAGACGGCAGCCGCGAAGGCCGGTGAACCGATCCCCGTCGACATCAGCGTGCGCATCCTCGTCGAAGCTCTCGAAGGGCTCCATGCAGCGCACGAGGCGACGAACGAGCACGGCGGCCCGCTGATGGTCGTCCATCGGGACGTGTCCCCGCAGAACATCATGGTCGAGGCAGAGGGGCGCGCTCGTATCCTCGACTTCGGGATCGCGAAGGCGCTCGAGCGCTCCTTCACGACGCAGGGCACGGGCGAGTTCCGCGGCAAGCTCGCCTACGCTGCGCCGGAGCAGATCGCCGGCGCCGCCGTCGATCGGCGGACGGACGTCTGGGGAGCGGGCATGGTCCTCTGGGAGATACTCGCGGGGCGGCGGTGCTTCGTGGATGCCGAGCCGGCGGAGATCGTGCGGAGGATCACCGCGGAGCCCGTTCCACCTCCGAGCACGGTGCGGCCGTGCGCGCCGACGCTCGACGCGATCGTCATGCGCGCGCTCGAGCGCGACCCCGACGCGCGATTCGCGTCGGCACGCGAGATGGCGCTCGCGCTCGAGAAGTGCGGGACCATCACGGACGACCGCACCGTCTCTCGGTGGGTGCGCCGGCTCGCGCGCACGAGGCTCGACGACAACCGTCGCATGGTCGACGAGATGGAGGCCGAGCTTCGCCGCGATCCGCCGTCCGACGCGGTCGATGCGGTGGTCGTCGAGGAGTCCGTGACCGCGGACGCGCCGTCGAAGCGCGGACGCAGCATCGTCCGCCCCGCCATGATCGCAGGCGCGGTCGTCATCGGAGCGGTCGCGCTCGGCGCCGTGATGTTCGCAGGGCGTCCCCCGCGAGCCGGCGCGGGTGGCTCTGCCTCGGCGACGACGCCCGACGCGACGACGGGCAACCTGACCACGTCGGCTGCGTCCATCGGCGCGAGTGCGCCGACGGTCAGCGCTCCAGCCCTGCCGCTGCCCGTGGCGCCGGTTGCGTCTGCCGCCGCTGCCGCGTCCGCGGCAGGCCGCACGCGCTCCACGGCGAGGCCGAGGCCTTCGCCGAGCGCGAGCACGAGCTCCACTTCCGCCGCCCATGGTCCGCACGCGCCGCTCGATCCGCTCGGCATGGATGAACGGCAGTGAAGCTCCCACGCTCGTGACGAACCCGCGCCCGTACAACGCACGCGAAGAGCTGAGCCCTCACTTCGCGCAGCAGAACACCGTGGGATCGCCCGTGCCGTGCTTGCATCCCGTCTGCAACGGCTCTTGTCCGAAGCACTCGTACGCCTTCGGCAAGGTGCCCTCGCACATGAAGTCGATCGCTGTGTTGCGCTCGCAGGGGTCGGTGGGTGCGGCATCGGACTTCGGCGGCGGCGTCACCGTGCAGCCGTCGTTCTTGTCGCCGCAGCTGCGGCACGTACCGACGCTGTTGGTGCCACAGCGAACGCAGTGCTCGGTCGCCGAACAGTTTTCGTCGCTCGTACACCCGACCTCGCAACCATTGCCGTTGCCGTTGGCGCAGTACTGGCCGGCGCTGCATGCGTCCGGGATCGTGTAGCAAGCAGACTTCCCGGTTCGACCGGCGCTGCCGCATTGCGCCGACTGCGTGCTAGCCCCCGGGTCCGACGCCGTGCCGCCGCTGGTTGCGCCAGGGGTGGCGCCGCCCGCGCCGGTGCCGGTGTCGGTCGTGGAGGAGCATGCAGCGACGAGCGCCGCGCCCGCGACGATGGAGCAGATGGAGACGATGGAACGGTTCATCGAAGACCTCGGGAATGGAGTGTTGCGGTTGGTTCGGACGGTGACGCACACCCTCGTGCGCGCCTCGAAGGGTCTCTTCGCATCAACCGAGCCAGGTGTAGGCGCATGTGGGGTTGCCAAAATCAGCAAGTGTTTCGCGTCGTCGCAGGCGCACGGGCCAACCACCGTGGATCGCGGCGAGCCGCGATCTCGAGGATCGCGCCGCGTGTGACGCTAAGCTGGAGGGAGCTCCATCCCCTCGGTGCCGGGGCGGACGGCGCCCGCCGAGCCGCTCGGCATGGATGAACGGCAGTGAACCTCCGCACGCTCGCTTCCATCGCAGCGCTGACGACCTCCGTGCTCGGGGCGTCCGTTGCGTACGCCGACGACGCATCGCAGGCGGCGCTCGCGGAGAAGCTGTTTCGCGACGGCCGTACGCTGCTCTCCGAGGGCAAGCTGCGTGAAGCGTGCGAGAGCTTCGGCGAGAGCAAGCGGCTCGACGCTTCGCCCGGCACGTTGCTCAACCTCGCGAAGTGTCTCGAGGAGCTCGGGCGCACGGCGAGCGCGTGGGCCGCGTATCGCGAGCTCGAGACGCGAGCGACGAGGCTCGGGCAGGATGCGCGCGCCAGCTTTGCGAGGCAGAAGGTCGGCGAGCTCGAACGCCGCCTTGCGACGCTCGAGATCCGCATCACACCCGCTCATCGCATTCCAGGCCTGACTGTGGAGTGCGACGATGCCGTGCTCGGAGCTGCCGCCGTGAGCGGGCGTGTCCCGATCGATCCCGGACCCCACAAGCTGATCGTACGGGCGCCCGGGCGCGAGCCGTGGAGCACGACGGTGCAGGCGGCCGCGTCGGCGGCCACGGTGATCGACGTGCCTCTGCTTGCTCCCGATGCGGCGCAGCCCGAGGTCACGCCGACGACCAGCGCGAAGGCCGCCTCGAGCCCTCTCCGCGGGATCGGCATCGTCCTCGCGGTCGTCGGTGGCGTCGCGACCGTCACCGGTCTCGGCTTCGGCGTGGGGGCGAAGATCACCGACGACGGCGCCCGGCGCGACGCATGCATCGACACCGGATGCACCGCCGACGGCCTCGCGCGCATCCACCGCGCCGACGATCTCGCGACGGTCTCCACGGTCGTGACGATCGGCGGACTGTCGGTCGCGGCGGTCGGGGTCGTGCTGTGGCTGCTCGCGCCCGTCCGCGCCGACAGTGGGCCTCGAGCCTCGTCGCTCGGCTTACCGCAGCTCGCCGGTGGGACCTTCTAGATGAGAGCGATTCACCGTGCGCTCGTCGTCGCGATCGTCGCTGGGCTCGTCTCGACGGCGTGCAGCACCATCCTCGGGATCGACTTCCCTCCTCTCCTCGATGGCGAAACCGGCGACGGCAGCAGCGACGCCAGCGGCGACGAAGCCAGTCCCGCGGACGCCGGCAGCGACACCGTGCTCTGCCCGTTGAGCGAGCCGCTGCCATGCCGTCTCGGCTGCCCGCATGCGTTCTGCGACGACTTCGAGGACGCAAGCGCGGTCTTTCCGCAGTGGATATCTCCTCCGGGCGCCGTCAATCCGTTCGTGCTCGTTGACGGCTCGGTGGGCACGAGCGACCCCGGAGCGCCGTCGTCGTCGCGCGGACTGTCGATCGTCTTATCGGGCGGCAACAGGCCTTCGGCGGCGCTGCTCTTCCACCGTCTGCCCTCCGGCGCCGTCGGCGATCCGACGACCCTGGACGGCATCCGGGTCGTGTTCGACGCGCGCGTCGAAAGCGCCGATCTCGCCGACGCAGGCGGCCCAATCTCGGATGCGGGCTCGTCGGCGCTCGCCTTTCTCGGCAGCGGCTCGGACACCATCTCCGGGCCAGGCGTCGGTTTGAGCGGACGGGACATCTTCTTCGTCGCCGCGACCGACGTGCTGCGCAAGTCGAACACCGAGCTGAGCGCGCAGGTCTCCGCTGGCAACCTGAAGGTCGAGCTCGGCGTCTGGGTACGACTCTCGCTGTTCGCGGGCACGCCGGCGCGCGCCCGCGCGCTCGGCTACGACAACTGTCCGGATGTCCCTTACGTCTTCGCCGCGGGTTACTTGGTCGCGCAGATATGCGTGACCGCGCCGCCCGTCTTCTCGCTGGCATCGCTGCCCACCAATCCCACGCTGATCCTCGGCCCGATCCTCGCGGGACCGGGGTCCATCTCGCTCCGCTACGACAACGTGTTCATCGACGTGTTCCACGCGCCGTGACCGGCGAGCCTCGTTTCAAACGCCGCGCTTGACCCTCAGGACCTGGAAATAGCGCCGCGCGACGCCCGAGGCGGCGGCCGCACGCGTGACGTTGCCGCCGTGACGCTCGAGCACGTGCCTCACGAAGCGCCGATCGAAGTCCTCGACGACGATCTCGCGCGACTGCGAGAGCGGAAGGTCGGCGTCGAAGACGCGGCGGTACAGCTCGTCGAGCGGGGGCTCGCGCGCTTCCTCGCGAAAGGCGGCGCGGGCATCGGTCGCGTCGTCGCCGCTGATCGCGAAGCGGGACACCGCGCTCTGCAGCTCCCGCACGTTGCCGGGCCACGTGTGGGCTTCGAAGCGCCGCACCGTGAGCGGAGGCAAGACGCGATCTTCGATGCGAAGCGCCTTGAAGAACGCGCTCGCGAGGACCGCCACGTCGCCCTCACGCTGCCGTAGCGGCGGCAGCTCGAGCCGCGCGGCGCCGAGGATGGTCGCGAGGTCTTCGCGGAGGCGACCCGCTTGCACCTCGCGCTCGACGTCGCTGCGCGAGAGCGCGATGACGCGTGCGTCGATCGGTCCGAGCGGAGCTCCGTCGCTTCGCGTGATGGGGTGCCCTTCGAGAAATCGGGCGAGCTTGCTCTGGACGGCAACGGGAAGGTCGGCGAGCTCGTCGACGATCAGCGTCCCGCCGTTGGCTTGCTCGAGCAGGCCGGGCGCGTCCGCGCTTCCGAAGAGCGCAGCATCGGCGCCTGCTGCGCCGGCGCGCGACGGATCGAGCACGAGCAGGCTCGCCCAGCTGCGAGGACCTTGCTCGTGCATGACCTCGGCGAGCAGCTCCTTGCCCGTCCCCGCTTCGCCTTCGATGAGCACCGGTACGGCGCTCCTCGCGAGCGCCGTGGCGATCGGATAGAGCCGTCGCATCGCGACGCTCGCGCCGATGACGCGCCCGAAGCTCGCGGCGCGCATGACCGTGGCGACGGCGCCGGTAGACAGCCGCTCGGTCTGGATGCTGGTCGACCCGAGCACGATCTCCTCGCCGCCGCTGAGCGCGACGTTGGCGATGCGGAGCGATCCGATGAACGTCCCGTTCGTGGAGCCCTGATCCTCGACGGCGAGCAGACCATCGCGGAGCGACACGGCGAGATGCCGGCGCGAGATGGCGCGGTCCGTGAGCAGCAGGTGACACGTCGAGCCCGTGCCGGCGAGCACGCGCGAGACCGATGCGCCGTCGATGACGATGGTCTTTCCGGCGTCCGGCCCCTTCGTCACCGTGAGGCGGAACGACGGCTGGACGGCGCCGCTCGGCGCGCGCAGCGAAAGCGTCTCCGTGCCTTCCTCGTGAGGGCGTTGTGACTTCATGGACCGGCCTCGAGGCGGTCGCGATCCTACACCGAAGCCGAGCTCGCGCGATCCGGCGTGCTGAAACCGGCTTCACTGACGACGCGAAGCCCTTCGAGGGCGAGCTTCCGCGCGATCGCTTCACCGATGCCGCGCGTGGCTCCGGTCACGAGCGCGACGCGCTGATCGGTACGGGTCATCGGTCCATCTATCCTTCAGCTCGGCCCAGGAGAACCCGGCGCGGTCACCAACGTCGATCTCAAGATCCTCTCGCTCTTCGTCGCTCCGCTGGTCATGACCCCGGACGGCGAAAAACCTCGACCGCTCGTACCGAGCAACCGAGGCCTTCGATCTGTCTTTTTTCCTGGGCCCTCAGAGCCGAGGGTTTGCAAACTCTAGTTGCGCGGGGGCGCATTGCGCGCTGATTGGGGTTCGAGAGGAGGATCGCCGCATGAGTGTCGCCAGGGATACAACTACGGTGGCAGGTGGATCCGAATGTTATCGACGAAACACAAGCCCACCGTGGAGCGCCTTCGCAATTCTGCGACGGCAATCGGGATCCCTCGGGAAGAGGTTTGCACCGGTGGCGTACAAATCCTGATGAGACGCACCGCAGCGCTCGCGGTGCTCGTCGCGTGCCTTAACGTTGGATGCACGAGCGCCCGGCCCACTCCCCGGGGGCCAGTCGCGCCCGCAGGCACTTCATCTGTCGCGATCGATGCACGTGTGTCCGGCGTTCTCGCGACATGTCGGGAGCGACTCGCATGCTTCGGCACGTCGGACATCGCGGCCAGAGCGTCGGGCGAATGTCCGTCGACG
>JAQBQJ010000355.1 GCA_028287065.1 Labilithrix sp.
GCTCGCCCTCGTCGACTCGTTCGGTCCCGACGTGATCCTCACCGACGTGCGCATGCCGAAGATGGGCGGCCTCGATCTGCTCGCCACGCTGAAGGCGAAGCAGAATCCCGCGACCGTCATCGTGATGAGCGCGTACGGCTCCGTCGACCTCGCGCTCGAGGCGATGAAGGCCGGCGCGTACGACTACGTCGGCAAGCCGTTCAAGCCCGACGAGATCGTGCTCGCGCTGCGCAAGGCCGAGGAGCGCGAGACGCTCCGCCGCGAGAACCGCGCGCTCAAGGAGCAGATCCAGAAGGAGAGCCAGTTCGAGTCGATCCTCGCGAAGAGCGCTCCGATGACGGACATCTTCCGCACGATCACGAAGATCGCCGACTACAAGACTACGGTCCTCATCCAGGGCGAGAGCGGCGTCGGCAAGGAGCTCGTCGCGCGCGCACTGCATACGCGCTCGAACCGCAAGAACCAGCCGTTCGTCACGATCAACTGCGGAGCGATCCCGGAGAACCTCCTCGAGACCGAGCTCTTCGGCCACAAGAAGGGCGCCTTCACCGACGCGAACGCCGATCGCCGCGGCCTCTTCGAGGAGGCCGACGCAGGCACGCTGTTCCTCGACGAGATCGGCGAGCTCCCGCTCAACCTGCAGGTGAAGCTGCTCCGCGCGCTACAAGAAGAGACGATCCGGCGGCTCGGCGACTCGAAGGACATCAAGATCGACGTCCGCATCATCGCGGCGACGCACCGCGATCTCGCCGCCGAGGCGAAGGCCGGTCGCTTCCGCGAGGACCTCTTCTATCGCATCAACGTCCTGCCGATCCTCATCCCGCCGCTCCGCGCTCGCAAGGAGGACGTGAACCTCCTCGTCGACCACTTCGTCACGCGCAACAACGCGCGGCTCGGCACGCAGATCCGCGCGCTCACGCCGGACGCCCGCAAGCTGCTGCTCGAGTACCAGTGGCCCGGCAACGTGCGCGAGCTCGAGAACACGATCGAGCGGGCGATGGTGCTCTGCGACGGCGACGTCATCGACGCGCACGATCTCCCGGAGCGCCTGCGTGACGCGCTCGACCCCGTGCAAGTGCAGCTCGCGAGCGGCGAGCTCTCGATCAAGAAGACGAGCTCCGCGATCGAGGAGATCCTCATCCGGCGAGCCCTGCAGAAGACGCGCGGAAACCGGACGCGGGCCGCGGAGCTGCTCGAGATCAGCCATCGCGCGCTGCTCTACAAGATCAAGGACTACAAGATCACCGAGCTGTGACGGCGAGCCGCGATCGAGCCTTTTTCCCGGTCGCGGCCGGCACGCGAGTGTGGCCTACGGTTCGTGAGCAAGTGCTAGCATCCGCCCATGCGGTCCTCGCTCTTGTCTTCCGGCGCTCTTTTGCCCGTTTGCGTCGTCGCGACGTCCCTCGCGCTCCTTGCCTGTGGCAGCAAGCCCAAGCAGGTCGGTGAGTATCCCGCGGAGAACGCGACCAAGAACGAAGAGCCCACGAAGTGGGAAGGCGCGGCGCCTCCGCCTCCACCCGAGGACGCGAAGCCGAAGGCGAGCAGTGGAGGCGTCAACGAGGCCGCCGCGCGCCGCACGGACGTCTACGACAAGGAAGCGACCGAGGTCGTCGTCAAGCGCGCCGCGCGTCAGGTGAAAGAGAACTGCGGCGCAGCGAAGGACGAGAACGGCAAGGCGACCGGTCCGTGGGGCAAGGCCACGCTTCAGATCCAGCTCGGGAAGAACGGCCACTCGAAGGGCGTCACCGTCCCCGCTCCTTATCAGGGCAAGCCGACCGGCAACTGCGTCGAGAAGGCCTTCACGAACCTCACGTTCCCGCCGTGGGGCGGTGCAGACACCGAGATCACCTGGGAAGTCGAGCTCGTGAACCCGGCGGAGCCCGCGAAGAAGTAATCGCGCAACTCTCGCGCGCAGCGGCCGATAGCGCCGCATGACCATCTCTCGCGCCGAGACCGAGCACGCCTCCCGACGCCTTCGCGACGCCGACGACGATCTTCCCGCCACGACACGCCGCGAAACACCGCGGGCGCGGGCCGAGCGCGAGCCGAGCGAGCCACGCGCGCTCGACGAATCGCGCGTCGCCAATCACGTCGAGCGCCAGCCGGCGTCGTCCGATTATCTCGCGTTCCTCTCGAACGTCTCGAACGTCGCGGCCGCGGTCGTCGTGGGCGATGCAGCGCGCGATGCTGCCGTGCAGGGCAAGCTCGATGCCGTGCGCGATGCGTTCAGCGGTCCGTACGTCGTTGCCGGTCAGACCGTCGCCGCGCGGCCGATGTTCCGCATGCTGACCCACGTGGTCGCGCAGAAGCTCGCCAACGAGGTCGACGCGGTGGGCGCACGCGCGGGCGTCCGCTCGCCTTACGCATCGCGTGTCGGCCAGGGCACCGCCAAGGACCTCGTGAAGATCACGCAAGCACTCATCGATGCGGGGCGTTTGCCGCCTGGCGCGCCTGGCGATCTCGCGGTGCGCATCCGTCGTATGCAATGGGACTACGGCATCGGCGTCGACTGCGCGGGCTATTCGAAGCAGGCGCTCATCGCGTGCTCGGAGCGCACGCCGAAGATGCGCGGCCCCGGCATGGAGAGCTTCCGCGATCCCGATCCCGATCGCCGCGGTGACGGCAGCTTCTCGAAGGTCTCGCTCGAGAAGGCGCGCCCCGGCGATCTCATCACGCTCGACGGCCCTACGAAGAAGGACTGGGGGCACAACGTCGTCGTCTATAGCCACGTGACCGCCGACGCCGCGAAGAAGGCCGCACTCGCCGCCGAGAGCTCCGCGCTTCGTGCGTTCCTCGCGTCGCCCGGACCGCATCACGTGATCGAGGTCGACTCGTCGTGGGGCGCGGGCGAAAACGGAGCCGAGGTCGGCGGCTATCGACGCGACGCGTGGCTCTACGACGCGTCGACCAAGACGTGGGGATCGTTCGAGCCGGGCACGTCGCCGCGCGTGTTCGTCACGTCCGCGAAGGGCCCGGCGCACGACGTGTTCCACGGCGTCTATCGGTGACCGGTTTTCGCGTCGGATCGGAGATTGAAAGAGAATCGCGGAAACGCGGAACGAGAGGGAGGGTCTCGCCTCTATTTCGGACTGTACCCTCGCTGCCGTTCGCGAAACCTATGGAGTCTCCGATCCGACCGGGCACCGCTCGCGCAATTTCGACCCTCGATCCGACCTGCCAAGAGCGAGCGGAGCACGGGACGACGGTCGAAGTTGCGGATCGCCTTCGCAGCTCGGGTCGGAGACTCCATCCAGCGGGCGGAATCGGGCCGCGCGATCACGACATGGATGACAGCTCTCGATGAGGTGGCGCGCGCGGCCCGATTCCGACCGCAACAACGAGGGTACATCGTGGGATCGAGAGGCAACCCTCCCCTCACTTCCGCGTTTCCGCGTTTCTCTTTCACTCTCGAAAAAGCCCTTCGCGCTTTCGCGCTTTTCTCGGACTTCTCGATCTCGCGTCGGCCTAAGGCGGCTCCAGCGCCAGCGCTTCGTACAGGATGTCGAGGCGTTCCTTCAGCTCGTCGTTGCC
>JAQBQJ010000496.1 GCA_028287065.1 Labilithrix sp.
CTGCCCGCGGCACCGTCTGCTGCTGCACCGCCACCGGCCGCGCCTCCGCTTGCCCCACCCCCGCTTGCCGCGCCGCCGCCTGCTGGAGGAGGCGGACGGGCTGGTGCCCCAGCACTTCGCACGATGCTCGGTATGCCGGCCAGCGACCTCGGATTGCCGCCCCATCAAGTACCTGCACAGCCTGCGCAAAGCGTGCAGAGTGCACCGAATCTCGGCGGCACCGTTCCGCTCGGCGCCCCGAGCGCGCAGGCGGCGCTTGCTCAGCACGGCGCGCAGAAGACGATGCTCGGCGTCGCCATCCCCGGCATCGCGCCCACCCATGGCGCCGGAGCGCCCGAGAACGCGCCCACGTCGGGCGCGTCGGGACCCGGTCCGCTCTCGCTCCAGAGCAAGCAGAGCACGATGCTCGGCGTTGCCATCCCCGGCATCGCGCCCACGCATGGCAGCGGCCCCGGACGTCACGGCGCCACGATGCAGATGCCGGAGTCGCCGCAAGCGCAGGCGCAGGTGCAGCAGGCTCAGCAACAGCAGCAGCGCATGCCCAGCCAGGTGCAGAACACTGCGCTCGGCGTGATGGTTCCGCCGGAGGTGAAGATCGTCCCGCGTCCGAAGACGCTGATCGACGCCGAGCTGGCGCTCCCCCTCCCCACTGCGCCGCAGCTGCCGGAGAAGAAGGGCATCTCCGCGGTCGCCGTGGTCGGCATCGTCTTCGCGATCGTGGCCATCGCCGGCGGCGGCGTCGCATTCTTCGCGCTCCGCAACAGCGGCACGCTCAGCGCCGTTCCGCAGCTCGACGAGACCGGCAAGGAGTCGCTCAAGATCGGGTGCACGTCGTGTCCCGACGGAACGACCGTGTCGCTCGGAGCATCGACCGCCACCGTCGCCGCCCAGAGCGCGGTGCTTCCGCTGCCGGCGCCGCTCTCCATCGGCGACAACGACCTCACGGTGAAGATCGAGCGTCCCGCCGGCGGACGCAAAGAGGACGTGAAGGTCCACGTGCCCGTCGCCTATCGCGTGCGCGCCGATCTCTCGACGCTCTCCGCGAAGCCGCCGGCCATCACGGTGCGCATCGAAGCGACGCCGGGCAGCACGGTCAGTGTCGAAGAGAAGCCCGTGACGCTCGACGCGAGCGGGCGCGGCGCTTACGCCATCGATCTCTCGAAGGAGACCGAGGGCACCGGCGAGACGAAGACGTTCGAGCGGAAGATCCCCTTCGCGATCACGCCCAAGGGCGGCAAGCAGGAGACCGGGCAGCTCACGGCGCGCACCGCGATCGTTCCGCTCGCTCTCGATGCGCCGGGACGCTGGCTCGTCACCGACAAGGGCACCGCCGCCGTCGCTGGTCAGACGCGGCCCGGCAGCACCGTCACGATCGACGGCCAGAACGTCGCCGTCGACGCGCAAGGCAAGTTCGGCGTGCGCGTCGAGCTGTCGGCGGTCGGTGAGAAGGCGCTCGAGATCGCCGCCGCATCGCCGCCCAACGCGCCGCGCATCGCCAAAGTGAAGGTCACGCGCGTGGCCTCGCTCGTCGATGCCGCAAAGGGCGAGGACGCACAGAACCCCGTCGGCTACGACGTCTACGGCGCCGATCCCGCGTCGAAGGTCGGCACGAAGGTGATGGTCGAAGGCGACATCGTCGACGCGCGCGCCACCGCCGGACACACCGTTCTCCTCATCGAGGACAAGAAGCACTGCGCCAAGGGCGCGACGTGCCTCGTGCGCGTCGTGCACGGCGACGAGGACAAGGCGGCGCGCGGCGACACCGTGCGCGCATACGGTCACGTGCTCGGCTCGGTGACCGCCAGCGGCAAGACCGTGCCCGACATCGAAGCGTCGCTCGTGCTCCCCATCAAGGCCGCGAAATGACCCCCGCCGGCCGGCGCATCGCGATCGCCGCGATCGCGACGGCGGGCGTCGTTGCTGCGGTCATCGCGAGCATCCGTCCCGCGGACGCGCAGCGCGTGGACCCGCGTCGACCCAGCGTGCTGGTGGTCGGAGCGCCCGGCGGGCCGTCGCCCACGTTCCGCGGCGACGCGCGACGCACCGGCACGACGAAGGACCTCTTGCCGTCGGGCGCGCTCCGCATCGCGTGGCGCAAGACCATCGGGCTCAACATCGACCAACCCGCGCTCGCAGCCGCCGACGGCACGCTCGCCATCGTCACGGCCACGCGCGGCGACGTGATCTTCCTCGACGCCGACGGCGAGGAGAAGGGCCGTGTCAGCGCCGGTGCGTCGTCCGCGGGAGGCGCCACCATGACCTCCGACGGCACCGTCGTCTTCACGACGAGCTCCGGCGACGCGGTCGGCACGAGGCGCACGAGTCCGTCAGGCGGTCCACTGCGAGGTCCGCGCTTCGTCACGCGCATCGGAGGCGAGCGCAATCCGCGCACGTCTCCCCTGTCGCTCGACGACGGCGGCGTGGTGGTCGCGACGGCGAGCGACCTCGTCGTGCTCGATGCGGAGGGCAACGTGCGCGCGCGCGTCTCGCTCCCCGAAGCGCCGGCCGCGCCGCTCCTCGCCACCGGCGACAAGATCATCGCCGTCACGACGACGGGCGCGGTCTACGGTTGGACGCCCGGCCGCGAGCCCGTGCGCCTCGGCTCCTTCGGTGCGCCCGTCGACGGCGGCGCCGCCCTCGCCGACGCCAACACGCTCGTCGCGG
>JAQBQJ010000501.1 GCA_028287065.1 Labilithrix sp.
ACGACGACCCGACGCGACCCTGCCTCATGCGGCGCGGTCCTGGAGTCGCCGAAAGGACGTGCGGAATGAAACGACGAGTATTGATCGGCGTGCTCGCGGTCGGCGCCGCGAGCGTGAGCTGCAACGCAGGCTCGGACACGGCCCCGACATCGGAACCTTCAGCTGCCGACAAGCTAGTGGTGGCCGACCCCGAAGCCGGTGGTTGCGTGGACTGCGCAGATTACGCCGTCGACAACACCGAGCTCTTGACCGACGAGGGCTACCCCGACCTGATCGACCCGACCGGTCTGGCTTTCGACGAGGACGGGGCGGCGTGGATCGGCATGGGCGGCATGGGCAGGGCTATCGTCGTCGACCCGTACAACAACGTGGGGTCGACGGTCGGGTTCCCCGGCTACGGCTACGGCGAGGGCTACGACGGCTACGGTGACTACGGCGGCTACGGCTGGCCCACCAGCGTCGTCTACAACACGAGCACGGACGCGTTCCTGGGCGACCCCTTCATGTTCGTCAACGGAGACGGTTCCATCTACGGCTGGGGAGGCCGCGGCGGGTACGCCACGAGACGTGTCGAGAGATCGAGGCGCCGCGCGTTCTACGGGGGCTCGGCCTTGTACGGGAACCGCCTCTACCGGACGGACTTCCTCAACGGAGGGATCGACGTCTTCGGTGGGCCCTACGGGCGATTCGGGCTCGGGGAAGGCGCGTTCGTCGACCCCTACCTTCCCTACGGATACTCGCCGTACAACATCATGCCGTACCGCGACAGCTTCTTCGTCACCTATGCCCTGCGGGACGAAAACGGCGAGGTCGTGCCGGGCGAGGGCAACGGCTTGATCGACGTCTACGATGAGAACGGCAACTACGTGTCACGGCTGGCGACGGGCGGTCCGCTCGACGCGCCGTATGGCCTCGCGATCACGCCGGACGACTACGGCGACATCCCGGGCCGACTGCTCGTCGGTAACTACGGCGACGGTCGCATCAACGTGTACGACCTCGACCGCGGGGATTTCGGTTGGCGAGGCCGCCACCGCGGCTGGTTCGGCGACGGGCGCGGCAGGCCGTGGGACGTCGACGGCCTGTGGGGAATTGGTTTCGGGAGGGGACGCGGCCGCGACCGACACGATCTGTTCTACACGGGCAGGCCGCACCGCTTCCACGGCAGGCACGGTCACGGCAGGTTCGGTCGGTTCCATCCGCGCTGGGGCGGGCGCGGGGGGCACTGGGGCGGGCGCTGGTAGGACCGGGCGCTACGGACAGCCGCTCGCGATCACGAGCGGCGACTGTCCCGCACCCCAGAAGCTCACGGACGTGGTCGCGAGCAGCGTGGTGGTGGCGGTCACGGGATCGATCTTCACGATCTCGCCCGCCGTCGTGAAGCCGATGACACGCGCGCCGGCATAGGCGAGACCCCACACGCTGCTCCGACCCGTCGCTCCCACCGTGGTGGCGACGCCCGTCGAGGTGCTCACCTTCACGAGGAGATCGCTCGACGGGCCGGGCGCGGTCCCGAACATCTGACCGCTCGCGATGGCAACGAGGTCGCCCGAGCTCGTATAGGCGCCGTAGTTGCCGACGTACGTGACTGCGCCGGTCGAAGGGTTGATGCGCTTTGCATCGCCGTTCGAGTCCGACGCGAGGAGATCGCCGCTCGGCAGGAACGTGAGACTGTTGTTTCCGTTCCCGCCGACCGCGGCGATCGCCGTCGCGGCTCCGGTCGTCTTGTTCACGGCATAGAGCGTCGTGAACGAGATGCCGTACACGACGCCCGCGGGGGTCACGGCGACATCGGTCATCGACTCGCCGGCGTTGAAGTTGCCGATCTTCGTGACCGCGAACGTCGTCGGGCTCACGCGATAGAGCGCATCGGCGGAGTTCGCGTAGATCGTCCCGTCGACGCCCGCCGGGTTCGGCGTGCAGCAGCTCGGCGCCGCGGCGCATGCCGAGTCGGCGCAGTCCGCCGTTCCGTTGCAGTCGTTGTCGAGCCCGTCGGTGCACGCCTCGGCGGATGGTAGGACCTGCCCGTTGCACGCGGGGTCCCACTTCCCGTTCACGCAGCTCTGGACGCCCGCCTTGCAGACGCCCTTGGTCGAGGTGCCGGGCGGACCCGTGTAGCAAGGCTTGGTATCGCCCGCCTTGCACGCCGGCTGGCACGACGGGTGGGTCGCGCACGACGGATCGGCGCATCCGATGTTGCCGTCGCAGTTGCGATCGCTCGTGCCGGTGCAGTCCTCGGCCGCCGGGATCACCGAGCCGGTGCACGCGGACCAGGCGCCGCCGAGCTCGTCCTTCGTCGTGCACGTCTGCTGCCCGTTCTGGCAGAGACCCACCCCGCGCGTGCTCGGAGGACCGGCGTAGCAAGAGCGGAGCTCGCCGGGCGTGGTGCACGGGCAGCCGGCCTGATCGTTCGCGTCCGGTCCGCAGCCTTTTCCGTCGCCGCCGCTTCCCGCACTTCCCGCCGGATCGGTGCCGAAGGTCGTCGATCCCTTGCCGTCGCCGTTCGGACCTCCGCCGGTCGCGGCGCCGGGGCCCACGTCCTCGTAGGCCTCTCGGCCGCTCTCGCTGCCGCATGCCGCGAGCGTGGTCGCGACCACGGCGACCGCGAAAAATACCGGAGAACGGCCTCGGTGCAGGGTTTTGGACATTAGAGCAAAAGCTCTAATGGGCCTCGGGGCACGGCGAAACCGTCTTCGGGCACTGGGACGGTCAGGAGACCGCGGGCGCCTCGCGCTCGTCGTCCGGCACCCAGCCGTGCTTGCGAAGGAACACGCGCACCTTGCCGTACCACTCTTGCGCCTCGATGGGCGTGACCCGCTCCTCCGGCACGAACACGGGAGCATCGGAGTCTCGCCGCTCGAGCGCGAGGCGCACACGCTCGGTCGCGGACGCGCCGCGCGCGCCTTGGTGCGTCTGCCTGTCGAGCGTGACGTCGACGAGATCCGCGAGCGCGATACGCACCGGCGGGCTCGCTCCTCTCTCTCTTCTCACCTCGACCGCGCCGTCCTCGACGCGGAGGACGAACCGGCCCTCGCTCGATTTCCTGCGAACGACCAGGAACACGACGGCGAGCCCCAACGGCACGAGCGCGACGGTCAGCGACACGAACTTCGCGAGCACGCCGGACGCGAGCGCGGTCATCGCGAACGGCGCCATCGCCGAGCCCGCGCCGTCGCTGCTGTCGCCCGGAGCCGATGCGGCATCGATGACGAGCTCTCGCGGCGGAGCGCTTCCGCCCTCGTCCGCGTCACGACGCACCATTCCGCGAGCATAGCGCGACCACGGGACAGGCTCGACGATCGCGGTACACTTCCCTCCGGCGTGCGAGTCCCGAGAAGCTCATCCCTGAACGACGACGGCGACGTCGTCATCGAACGCGATCCGAGCATCGCGCGCGCGCGGCGCTGGTGCGTGATCTTCTACAACGACGACTACACGACGAAGTGGTTCGTCGTGCACGTCCTCGAGCAGTTCTTCCACATGAACGAGACGACCGCGACCGCGTTCATGATGGCCGTGCACGAGCAGGGCAAGGGCTGCGCCGGCATCTACACGCGCGACGTGGCCGAGACGAAGGCCTCGCAGATCATGGACTACGCGCGTGAGCTCCAGATGCCGCTCATGGTGACGGCCGAGCCGGACGAAGACGACGGCTCGTGAATGACCACGGCGAGCGGCCCGCCGAAGCCGAAGGCGCCGATCACGTTTAATTGGTGAGCGTCGCGCCGAGGTGCCGCAACGCGAGGATGATCGCGATCACGGCGCCGAGCGCAGCGACGACTCCGCCTATCGCCCACCAGCGCGGGAGCGTCGCCGCGGACATGAGCGCTCGTTGTTCGCGCGTCCCGCGCATCACACCCACGCCGAGTCCGGTAACGACCGCGATCGCGAGCAACGGGTCGAGCGGCCATGGTCTTCGGGCGCGCTCGAGCGCCTCGGTCATGCGCGCCTGCTCTTCCGCGGACATCGGCTGCTCTCCGCGCCGTTTCGCTTCGGCCATGCGTCGCGCGACCTCTTCACGGGCCGCGCCGAGCGACGCCTCTTCCATCACGCGCACCCATGCCGGGTCGGGGAACCACCGGATCTCCGCGAACGCGAGCGCGCCGTGCACGAGCCCAGCGCATGCGAACACGAGGAGAATCGCAGCCGCGGCACGTCGCGGCGTTCCGGCGAAGAACGACGCCGCATGGCGCGCAAGCCGCCGGCCTCCTCCCACGGCGACACCGACCGCGAGCGCGCTCGAGGCGAGCACGACGACGACGCGCCCGGCGCCGAGCGACCGCGCGAGGAGCGCACCGTCACCGAACCCGTAGTGCACGCCGCGCGCGAGATACATCGCGGCATGGCCCACGAGCACGGTACCGACGCAGAGCTGAGCGAATGCGACCGTCCCGTGACGACGCCATCTCCGGGCGAGCAGGAACGCGACCACGCCGGCGAGGAG
This sequence comes from Labilithrix sp., assembly GCA_028287065.1. Lineage (GTDB taxonomy): Bacteria > Myxococcota_A > Polyangia > Polyangiales > Polyangiaceae > Labilithrix. The sequence continues at coordinate 4,445 of JAQBQJ010000501.1, forward strand.
CTCGAGCGTGATCCCGCCGAGGCTCACGACGAGGCGACGCCCCGTCGAGAGCTCGCCGAGCCGGTACGACACGCGCCCTCCGGCGAACGCGAACAAGTACCAGCCCGTCACGCGTCCGCCGAACAGCAGCGCCGGCGCGGCATGACCGCCGAGCTCGTGCACGAGCAGCGCCACGCGACTCGTGAGGAGAACGACCGAAGCGACGAGCGCCGAGAGCCGTAGGAACGCCGCGCGACCCGTCACGCAGGGGATGGTAGGACCTATCTCGACCCGTGGACACGTCTGGCCGGCTCACGTAGCGTCCGCTCATGTCCGTCTTCAGCCCCGCGATCCGTGAGTTCCTCGCCACTCCCGACGATGCGCGCCGACTCGGACCCTATCGGTGCAAGGAGCTGCTCGACAAGGCAGGCACCGCCCCGGTGTTCAAGGCCGTCGAGGAGCACGCCGGGCGCAGCCTCCGCGAGGTCGCGGTCAAGGTGTTCGACATCGGCAAGGCGACCGGCAACGCCGCGAACGCCGACGACGGCTCGCGCGTGCTCGACGAGGCGCGCTCGCTCTGTCGCGTGCAGCATCCGAACGTCGTTCGCTTCCACACGCTGTCGACCGATCCGAAGCGCGGGCTCATGGGCCTCGTCATGGAGTTCGCGAAGGGCATCAGCCTCGATCGCGAGCTCGCGGACCTGCCCGCAGGCGATCCGCGTCGCGTGTCGCTCGCCGTCGAGATCGGCATCGACATCTCGTCCGCGCTCGCAGCGGCACATGCGGCGGGCGTCGTTCACTGCAACGTCAAGCCGTCGAACATCATCCTCACCGACGGCACGCACAAGCTGATCAACTTCGGCATCGCCGCGTCGCTGCGCCAGACGATCTATCCGGGCGAGCGCGCCGGCCTCGCGCTCGACGATCTCGCGCCCGACTCGATCGGGAGGAAGGCCTCGACGCTCGACACGTCGGGCGACGACTCGGACGCCCCGATCACGGGAACCATCGGCTACATCGATCCGATCTGCCTCCGCACGACGACTCCGCCGAGCGCCTCGAGCGATCTCTACTCGCTCGGCGCGACGCTGTACCAGTGCCTCGCGGGCGACGTCCCTGCCCTCGCCACAGCGAAGAAGAACGGCGGCAAGGGCGTCGACTCCGGTGTGATCGTGGGAAGCACGCCGGCTGCGCCCATCACGGAGGTCGCGCCCGGCACGCCGCCGGAGCTCGCGAAGCTCGTCGACTCGCTCGTCGCCGCGAAGCGCGAGTCGCGCCCGCGCACTGCCGATGTCGTCCGTCACGCGCTCGAGCGCATTCGGAGCGCGCTCGCGGGTCATGCGCGCGCGCTCCCGGCCGAAGAGCGCGGCCCGTTCCCGGGGCTCGACAAGTACGAGGCCGAGGATCGCGACGTGTTCTTCGGCCGCTCCGCGGAGGTCGCGGGCGTCATAGAGCTCCTTCGCACGCGCGGCCTGGTCGGCATCGTCGGGCTGTCCGGCACCGGGAAAAGCAGCCTGACGCGCGCCGGCGTGGTCCCCGCGATCGAGGACGGCGCGCTCGGCGGCTGGCCGTCCAGCTACCGGAGCGTCATCGTCACGCCCGGGAAGAACCTGATGGCCTCGCTCGATGCGGCGCTCTCGAAGGTGCTCGGGAAGCCGCTCGCGGAGCACCCCGAGGCCGTGGCTCAGCAGCTCGCCACGAACGTCGACGCGAAGAGCGAAGGCATCGTGATCCTCGTCGACCAGCTCGAGGAGATCGTCACGCTCTTCGATCCCAAGGACGCCAAGGCCGAGAAGGGCCGGCTCGACGCGCTCGATCTCCTCTCGCGCCTCGCCGAGGCGCCGGTGGGCGTGCGCGTCATCGTCGCTGCCCGGCGCGATTTGCTCGACGGCATCCTCGCCATCGATCCGCATTTCTCCCGCGCGCTCTCGCGCGGGACCCAGCAGCTCTCGCCGGTGTCGAGCGCGGGCTGGGAGGAGGTCATCGATCGATCGCTCGAGGCCTACGGCTACACCTTCGAGGACGACGATCTCCGGAGCGAGGTGCTCGCCGATCTGAACAGCCGCGAGTCCGCGATGCCGCTCGCGCAGTTCGGGCTGACGCGGCTCTGGGCCGCCCGCGACGCGAAGAAGAAGACGATCACGCGCGCCGGGTTCAGCGCGAAGGAAGGAATGCGCGGCGCGCTCGAGCACCACGCCGACGCGACGGTCAAAGGGCTGAAAATCCCGCGCGAGACGCTGCGCGACGTGCTGCTCGCGATGACGACGCCCGAGGGAACGCGCGCGCACGTCGAGCGCGCCGTCCTCGTCGAGCGCTTCGGCGAGCCGGCGAAGGAGGTCGTCGACGCGCTGACCAAGGCGCGCCTCCTCGTCGAGGACAAGGCCGGAGTGACGTTCGTGCACGACTCGATCCTCCGCGAGTGGACGCTCGTGCGCACCTGGCTCGACTCCGCGCGCGACGATCGCCTGCTGCAGGCGCACATCGAGCGCGATGCCTTGCGCTGGGTCGAAACGCAGGACGTGGCGGAGCTATGGCGCAAGGGTCGCCTCGCAGCAGCCGTCGACCTCTGGAAGCGTGGGAGCGTTCCGTTGAGCGACGCGGCGCGGGGCTTCGTCGCCGCGAGCATGCGGGACGAGCAGAAGGCGCAGCGCTTCCGCTGGGGAGTCGGACTCTTCATCGTGACGGCCATCGTGGGCAGCTCGCTTCTCTACGCGAAGGAGAGCAGCGACCGCGCTGCGCAGCTCGCCGCGGTGCTCGCCGAGGTCAAGGCGCTGAAACAACAAGCGGAAGAGAATGCCGGCGAGGCCGCGGCCAGCGCCGCCATGCTCGCCGACCTGCAAAAGAAGATGGAGGCCGACCGCGCACAGTACGGCGCGAACGTGCAGGCGACATTGAAGAAGGTCGCGAGCGCGACGAGCCTCGACAGCGCGCAGAAGGCGACCGCGGATCTCAAGGCGCAGGCCCCCGCGCACAACCAGGTCGTGCCTCTGCCCGCGGATCTCTCGAGCCTGAGCGGCGGCCCGAGCATCCCGAAGCCCAGCGACAACGGCCCGTCCGCCGGAGGCACGTTCGATGCGGGCGCGATCGAGCGCGTGGTCAATCAACGAAAGGCGGGCGTGAAGCGCACGTGCCTCGACCGAGCCGGCGGCGCGGGAGGGAGCACGAAGGTGACGGCGTCGATCACGATCGCCCCGAACGGCACGGTCCAGAACGTCAGCAGCGCGGGGAACGATCCGGTGGTCGCGAAGTGCATCGAGCAGCAGCTCCGCACGTGGTCGTTCCCGCCGCCGGGCGAGGTGAAGCAGGTGCAGATCCCGTTCGTGTTCGTGCGTCAGTAGACGCTCGGGTTGCGTCTACGCCATCCAAACGAGGTCGGGAGAAACGTCCGTCGATCGTTCCAGGACGAGGTCGAGCTTCGGGTCGATGATCATCGCGTGTCCTTCGCTTTCTTCTTCTTGATGGTCTTGCGTACAGGCTCGTGCTCGAGCTCCTCGAGGTAC
>JAQBQJ010000507.1 GCA_028287065.1 Labilithrix sp.
AGGAAACAGCGAACATGGCTACTCTCTGGAAGCACTACAAAGAAGGCGGCCTCGTGATGATGTCGGTGATTCTCCTCTGGAGCATCATCACCATCGGAATCATCATCGAGCGAGCCCTCTATCTCTATGGCTCGTCGATCAACAAGGACGTGTTCCTCGCCACGATGCAGAAGTGCATCCTCGCGGGCGACGTGGCCAAGGCCGTGAAGATGTGCTCCGCGGCGAACGCGCCGCTCGCACGCATCTGCCAGTCCGGCCTCGTGAAGGTCAATCGCCCGGACGAGGAAGTCCAGGCCGCGATGGACGAAGCAGCGCTCCGTGAGATCCCGCGCATCTCGAAGCGCACGGGTTACCTCGCGCTGCTCGCGAACCTCGCGATGCTCACCGGCCTCCTCGGAACCGTGTCCGGTCTCATCACGAGCTTCGGCGCCGTCTCCGGCGAGTCGGTCGATCCGAGCCAGAAGGCGCGCATCCTCGCAGAAGGCATCAGCGAGGCCATGAACTGCACCGCGTTCGGCCTCATCGTCGCGCTCATCGCGCTGATCGGTTACGCCGTCCTCAATGGCAAGACCCAGCAGATCGAAGACGACATCAACGAGGCGAGCGTCCAGGTGCTCAACCTCGTCGTCACGAACCGCCAGAAGGTCAATCTCTCCGCAGTCGCTGCGTGAGGGAGTCGTTCTCGAGTAGCCATGTAAAGGCGGGGCCCGCTGCAGGGTCCCGCCGTTTCCTTGATGGAGTACGAGTATGGCTGGCGTAAGCGTAGGTGGCGGCGGAGGCGGTCGTAGGTCGCTCGATTCGGAGATCAACATGATCCCGTTCATCGACCTGCTGATGGTCACGATCTCGTTCCTCCTCATCACGGCAGTGTGGTCGCACATGGCCCGCATCAACGCGGACGCCCAGGTGCCAGGACCGCCGCGTGAAGTCGAGCCCGACAAGATCGAGCCGGAGAAGCAGCTCCATGTCGAGATGCGCACTCCGGACAAGTTCGTCCTCATCTGGAAGCAGTCGGGAACGGTCATCAGCACCGTCGACGTGCCCCGCAAGGACAACCTGATCGTCAAGGACGGCAAGAAGAGCATCCGCTACCCCGAGCTCGCGCAGAAGATCGAGGCGGAGTGGAAGAGCGTCGGAACGCACCGGGACGGCACGGACAAGAAGTTCGATCAGGCCATCCTCCACACCGACAACGAGACGCCGTACGTCTTCCTGATCGGTGTCATCGACGCGATCTACCAGGCGCACCGGCCCTACAACGTGGGCGGCAAGGCCGAGCAGGTCCCCTCCTTCAACGTCACCTTCGCTGTGAACTGAGCCAAGGAAGCTAGAAGAGATGACGATTCACGAGCCCGGCCGGCGGTTGATGCACGGCATTCCTCTCAAGTTCGTCCAGAAGCGCGTCTCTGGCGGAAACCACCGAAGCGTCGTCGCGGGTCTGTCCCTGACGAGCATGATCGACTTCCTCGTCGTCACGGTCGTCTTCCTCCTCATGACGTTCAGCGCGTCCGGCGAGACCCCGGTCAACAAGAACGTGCGCCTGCCCCAGGCAGAGAACACGCTCGACATGATCGACGCGCCCATCGTCGCGATCACCGGCAGCGCGATCCTCGTCGACGGCAACGCCGCGGGTAACACGCGCGCCATCGAAGACAGCAAGCGTCTGCAGCGCATCGACGAGCTCTTCAACATCCTGAAGGGCAAGCGCGAAGTCTGGAAGCAGCTCCACCCGGGCAAGGATTTCCCCGGTGTCGTCGTTCTCCAGATCGATCAGGAAGTCACGGCGGTCGTCGTGAAGAGCGTCTTCCAGACGTCGGCGTTCGCGGGTTACCCGAACGTCAGCTTCATGGTCAACAGCCTGCCGAAGACCCAGAAGTAGACACCCGGGCGACGCGCTCCACCAACGTCGCAACATGGCGGAAAAGCGCGATCTCGGTCTCAAGGCAGTTCACTCCGCTCGCGCGGAGCGCAGCAAGTCCAAATACGGAAAGATCTCCGGCCCCGTCTGGCTCGTCGCCGGCGGGGCCGTGATCGTTACGCTGATCCTCGCGTACACGCTCTCCGACCGGACGCTCCAGACCGAGAAGGACGAGATCCTCGCGCAGCAGCGCGCCGCCGTGTCGACGGTCGGCGCCGAGTGGTTTCCTCTCCGCGACAGGCTCGAGAAGATCACGCTCGAGGCCGCCTCGAAGTTCGACGCCGAAAAGATCGACCTCGAGGCCGCGAAGATGGACTTCCGCAGCCTGCCCGGCATCTACCTGCGGCTGCGCGTCGACGAGGCGAAGGACGTCGAGTCGCTCCGCACGCACGCCAAGGACTCCGTGAAGGACGCCTTCACCGGCTGTCTCCTCCGCGAGCCCAACGCCGCGCTCGCGCGTGGCGACGCTGACGCCGGCGTCGGCCCCGATCAGCCGTGGAACCTGCGTCAGGCCTACACCTCGACGCGCATCCTGACCGACGACTGGGCGAAGGAGGTCAAGGCCTCCGAGGACAAGGACCGCCTTCGCGTCTTCCGGCAGCAGTACGAGAAGGCGAAGCGCGACGAGATCCCGCTCGCGATCGACATCATCAAGCGGGCGCAGTTCTACCTGCTCGTCCTCGACGAGGACGTGCCCGAGGCTCGCGAGCTCTCGCAGGACCCGCGCGACGCCGGCACGATCACCGAAGAGGGGCTGCAGCAGGTCCCCCATCCCGCACGCGTCCTCATCGTGAACCTCCGCACCGGCGCGGAGATCGCGCGCCTTCGCAGGACCGCCGACGCAGACTTCCAGTTCGTCGGCGAGCAGGCCGTTCGCGATCCCGAGATCCGCGCCGCGATGAAGCGTCAGGTGAACAACTGCGCGCTCGCGCAATCGGTGTGGAGCGCGCTGCGTCCCTCGGCGGAAGCAAGCGTCAAAACACAGGATGCCGGCGCCGACGCGAGCTCGCGTTGACGGTCAGCTCGAGCGTGTCCGTCACGAGCGCCGTCGTACCGCGGACGATGCCCACGTCGGGATCGTCCGCGACGTAGCGACGTCGGCCCGGGCCTGATCCTTCCTCGATGTCCTCGGGTCGCGTCGACTCGTCGGAGCGGAGCGCAGCGTTGACGTCGTAGCCGGGCTTCTCGCGATGATCGTCGGGATCGTCGAACCACGACCCACCCATTCGCGTCATCCGCGCCGGCTCGCGATCGATCGCGGGCGCGTCGTCGTCGGGACCGAGCGTCGGACGCGTCGCGAGGTCCACGATGCCGGCGGCCAGCGCGGCGCCGGCGATGCCGGCGGCGAGCGCCTTGCTCACGCGACGGAGATGACGGCGTGATGCGCCCGTCGGGCACTCCGACGTGAGCACGCGTCCGTCGGGCCGGCGATAGATGCGCGCGCACGGGAGCGGACCGCCCTCGGCGACGTGCGCGGCGAGGAACGCCTCGGCATCGTCCGCGTCCATCGCCATGAGGTCGTACACGTGCTTGCTACACCTGCAGCAGAAGCGCTCCGTGTCGTCGCCGACCATCTCGTCCCACGATGACGTGCACGACGTCTTCACGGCGATGCGATCGAGCAGCGGAAGTCGACGTGGCTGGCGCGGATTCGACGGCGTTCGGTACGGCACGAACGATCCGACAGCGGCTTGCCCGAAAAGTTCACGCGGACCGAGCCCCTCACCGCGCGGCGCGGTGGGGTCGCCGTCGGGAAATTTTTCCGTCGGGATGTCGGCGACTTGGCGCGACCCCATGCACACCCGACCTCCGGGCGGCGCGGGGGGCTAACCGATGAGGATGTGAAGGTCGGCGAGGTTCTGGCCGGTCGCTGCGGATCCCACGGCGGTCCCCATCCGCGCGTGCAGTGTGCCCGTGTCGAACGTGGCGATCGCGCGTTCGAGCGCATGCGGACCGAGGCGCGCGGCGACGTGCGTGGCGAACCGATCGTCGATGATCGCGCCGGCGGTGCCGCTCGTGCCGTCGACGCCGTCCGACGCGAGCGCCGCGAATCGCACGCGATGGCGGCCGCCGGCGACGTCTCGCTCGAGCGCAGCTCCGACGAGGGCGGCGAGATGCGTGGAGCGTCCACCTCGGCCGCGCGCAACCTTGCGGTGGCTCACGGAGATCGAGGGCTCCGCGGCGCGGACGAAGATCCGACGCCGTGCGCGCGCGGCGAGCGCGACGTACTCCGCCGCGAGCTCGTCGGCGGTGGCCTGCGAAGGCGGCAACACCGAGACCTCGTGTCCTCTCCTCGCGAAGAGACGCGCGACCACGCGAGCAAGCTCTTCGGGTGAGACGACCACCTTCGTGACCGGGGTCCGGGGAGAACGCGCGGACGTTCCGACGAGCCGCACCCCGGCGAACGAAGGCGCGAACCGGCGCAGCAAGCCGCGTGCAGCGCGCACCGTGCTCGTGTCCGGAACCGACGGCCCCGAGCCGACGTCGGAAGCCGTGCCACCGATGACGTCGCTCGCGACGAGCGTGACCATCGGATTCGTGCCGGCGGCGCGCCAGAGGCCTCCGCCCTTCAGTCGCGAGAGATGCTTGCGCACGACGTTGATGTCCTGCACCGACGCGCCGGACTCGAGCATCGCCCGCGTGATCGCGCGCTTCGTCGCGAGCGTCACGCCGTTCGACGGCGCGCAGGCGAGCGCCGATGCGCCGCCCGACACGAGGACGACGAGGCGCGTCGGTACATCGGTGGCTGCCGCTGCGAGACATGCCTCGCCTGCCCGAACGCTCCGCGCGTCCGGAAGCGGATGGGCGGCGCGGATCACGACGAGGCGATCGGCGATCCTCGCGCGCGCAGCCGCGCGAAGAAGGGCCTCCGCGTCGGTGCCGTCGGGCGCGACGACGAGGCATTCGTCGATCGTGCTGCGCGTCTCGTGGAGCTTCGCGATCGCTCCGGCAGCCATCGCCGGCGCAGCCTTGCCGATCGCGATGATCCGCACGGGCAGCGCCGCCTCCGAAAGCGCGGCGTGAACCCGCGAACCAGGATCGAGCTCGCGCAGCGCCCTCGCAAAGACGCGCTCGATCTCCGCCCGGCTCACGCCGGTCATCGCCCCGCGCGATCGCCGAGATCGACGACGTGCGCCCCGAACACCTGCTGCCATCCGATCGTGACGAGCAAGTACAGCGCGCGGTCGCTCGGGCCCTCGATGACGCGACCGGCGAGCGCCGAGTCGCTCCAGCGCGCGCCGCCGTGCAGGCCTATGATCGGGCCGGTGGCACGCGGGAGAACCGGGATTTGCAGGCCGATCCCGGCTTGCAAGCCCGGACGGCTGCCGAAGCTTCGGCCTTGCGGCTGCGCGAACACGGCGCCGAGCTCGAGCCCGAGCGAGTCGAGCGTGAGATCGAGATACGCGTTCCCGGACTCGAGGCCCTGGAGCCACCGCGCGAGAAAGATGGGTCGCAGCTCGATCCCCGTCGCGAGCGCGCGGCGCGGATCGCTCGACGTCCCGAACAGCGGACCGTCCTCGTACGTCGCGAAGATCCCGGCGGTCCACAGGTAACGCAGCCGCAGGTCGGCGGCTGCGCGCGGCGCGCTCGGCCCGAACGTCGCGCCGACGGCGACGGATGCGGAGATGTCTCCGTCGATGCGACCGTGACTCGTGTCGCCGTCGTCGGCTGCGCGCGCGGCGGTTGCCGCACAACACGTCGCGAGCACGACGACCGCGCATGCCGGCAGACGCGACATCTACGTACCGAGCGCCCTCGTGATCTCCTCGCGGAGCTCGGGAGCGACGATGAGGCGAACGCGGGACATGACCTGTCCCGCGAGCCGCGCGAGGAGGAACGACACGTCACTGAGCGGACGCGCCGGGCCCTTCGCATACACGACCATCAGCGGCTCGGCTTCACCGCCGAACGGCGTATCGCTCGCGACGTCGAGCGCGACGTACAGATCCGGATCGAGCCCGTGCGCGGTCGCCACCTCGCGTGCGACGGAGAGCGCGTGCTCGCGTCCGACCGGGAGCGCCTGCTCGCCGAACAGCTCGTACGTCTTGAACAGGCTGCGATTACGCACCCGCTTGCAGAGATCGGCGAGCCCGGGATCGCGCGACGACTCCCACGCGTGCATCGCGACCGACAGGACGGCGTCGTCGAGGTCGAGATAATCGCCGAGCGCGGGCGGAGCGCCGTGCGCGGTGAGCTCGATCCCGCGCGGCGTCCCGGCGAGCCTCTCGCCGTCGGCGATGAGCGCGCTGGCACGTCCGAGCACGGTGCGGATCATCCACTCGGCCGACCGCGTGGCCTTGTGGAGGTAGACCTGCTGGAACATGAAGAGGCGCGCGAGGATGAAGGCCTCGATCGCAGGGAGCCCCTTCGCGCCGTCGATCGCGAGACCAGGCGCTTCGTTTTCACTCCCGGTGGTAGAGAATCGCAAGCTTCGAAAGAGCCAGTCGAGGTCGTAGTCGCCATAACGGACACCGGTGGCGTGCGCATCGCGCAGGAGGTAG
>JAQBQJ010000514.1 GCA_028287065.1 Labilithrix sp.
CCGATCAAGCCGCTTGCCGACGACGATCCGGTCATCAAGGGCATCGCCGAGTGGGTCAACGCCGAGCAGCCCTGACGCGCTCGTTCCGGATGTAGTCAGGTCCCTCCCTGAGACCGCGCGCCCGCACGGCAGCGCCGAATCTCGCGCTGCGCGCGGGCCACGGACATCAGGGCATGCGCCCGCGCGTGAGGGTCCCAGGATCCACCCTGGAGTGATCCAAATCGGTCGATCCCGATCGTGACGCGCTGCGCTCTCGCGAATACCCCCACGATCCTGCAGCGCGAAACGGCGCCCTCGGCGCACCGCGGCATGGCGTGGGGCTTGCTGAGCAGACGGTCGTGGGACTCCCGAGATCGAACCTGGTCAAGAAGTCAGAGCCGCCCCGGCCGAACGTCGTGGCGGTGCCGCGCCCCGCGACGACTCCTCTCGCCTCCGTCGCGCCCGTCGCGACGTTTGCGCCGAAGCCGCCGCCGATGGCGACGTCCGAGTTCGCGCCGGCCGGCCTTCCGGTCCCCGCGTGGATGGAAGCGCCGACGGCAGAGCCGATCGCCGCGCCCGTCACGGCGCCCATGGCGCTCCCCGTCCCCGCTCCGGTCCTGGCCGCCGTCGTCCCTGCGGTCATCGCGATTCCCGAGGTCGCGGTGCGCGAGTCCTTCCGCACGAAGGCCGACAGCATCGAGGTCGACATGGTCGAGAGCCAGCGTGCTCCCCAGCCCGATCGCGACGCGCCTCCGCCCGCGCCCGCATTCATCGCGAACGAGCCGATGCGCGGCGCCTATGCGTCGGCGCCCTCCGCCAGCGAGCTCCTCGAGCGCGCCGCGCTCGGTCCCGCCCGCATGACGTGGGAGAGCATCGTGCTCCCCGCGGATCCGATCCTCGACGAGAAGCGCACGCCGCACGTCGCGGAGCGTCGCGCGCGCCTCACGCGCGTCGTGAAGTACACGCTCGGTGCTTGCCTCGGTGTCTGCGTCGTCGCGCTCGGCGTGAGCGCGCTCTCGGGTGGCTCGTCATCGACGACCGAAAGCGGCTCGGCGGCGTCCGAGTCGGTCGGCAAGACCGTAGCGTCGAAGGGCATCGTCCCCGTCGAGCCGTTCGACGGAACGAAGCACGCGAAGGCCATCCGCCGCGTCGCTCCGGCCGCGACCACGGCCGCGATCGTTCGTCCGAAGCACCGCTGATCGCGACGGCCGCGCGCGATCAGCTCGCGCACGGCGACGCGAGCACGCGAGCGAGCTCCGCCGACCACTCGTCGTAGGCGTCCGACGACGGATGCAGACCGTCGCCCGCGAGCTGGCTCCTCGAAGCCTGCTTCTGCATCAGCGCGACGAGATCGACCCACTCCGCGCCCTTCGCGCGCGCCTCCGCCGCGAGGGCATCGTTGAATGCGGCGATCGATGCCGCGAGCGCGGGCTGCATTCCGAACGAGGCAGCCGCCGGCGAACGCGACCAGTCCGGTTGCGGGAGGACGACGACGCGCGCGCCGCCGGCCTTCGCCGCATCGAGGATGCGACGGACGTTCTCCCCGTACGCCTCGATCGACGTGCCCCGGACGATGTCGTTCGCGCCCACCGCCACCGTCACGAACGTGGGGTGATACGACGCGATCGACGGCAGCTCGCGCTCGATGACGTCGCTCGACGTGTAGCCGTTGACGGCAACGTTCTCGAGCGCGACGGCGCATCCGCTCGCACGCCAGCGTTCGACGAGCCGCGCGGGAAACGCTTGCGAAGGCGTGGAGCCGGTGCCGATCGTGAACGAATCGCCGAGCGCGAGGTATCGCGGCGTGCTCGTGCTCGGAGTCGCTGGAGCACGCTGTCCCGACGGCGGCGCACGGCTCTCCGCGCACGACGCGGCGAGCGTGATCGAAGCCAGCGCGAGCGACGTCGCGACGGCCCGTGTCGCGTTCAAATCATCTCGTAGAAACGAGAGTGGATGGCGACCGCGGAGAGCAGCGACACCTCGAGGGGCAGCGACTCGTCGGTCTTGACGAGGAACGTGTCGCGGATGGACAGCTCCTTCGCGATCTCGAGGACGACGGTGCCGTCGGGCTTCCTGCACTGGAAGATACCCTTGAACACGCCGCCGTCCGCCAGGTACTCGTCGTCGCCGACCTTGAGCGACAGCGTCTTCTTGAAGGCGACCGCCGGAAAGACGAGCGCGCCGATGACCTTGCCGCCGGCCTGGATCTCGTACTTCGTCTTGACGAAGTTCGCGGTGAGGTCCGCGAGCGCCTTCCCTTCGTCGCCTTCGACGAGATGAAACTTCGGCGTCGCGCTCATCAGCTCGCCGCGGACGGTGAACATCGTCTCTTCGGTGCGCGGCTTACGCACGTGATAGACGGTGCCAACCCTGAGCAGCACCTGCGTGACCTCGTACGACTCCATCGGTATCGGCCGCCAGTCTACGGTACGCTCAGCCACGTGACCAGAACGACTCTGCCCTTCGGACGAATCCTCGATGGCTCGCAGGACCGCCACAGTTCGGCGGGGACCGGCGAAAACGCCGACCGGCACGCGCTCGACGCGGCCGAGCGCGAAGCGGTCCTCGAAATCGCCCTCCTCATGGCCACCGCCAACGGGAGCACGTCGCCCGAGGAGCTCGCCTCGCTCGGGGACCTCGTTGCGCATCTCGAAGGCAAACGCCCCGGTCCGGGTGAGCTCTCGACGAAGATGAACGCGATCGAGCAGCGCGGCGTCGGCGGCACGATCGAAGAGCGCGTGCGCGCCATCGCCGCGACGCTGAAGCGCGGGCTGGCGCGCGAGCTCGCTTACAAGGCGGCATACACGATCCGCGTCTCGGACCTCGAGTCGAACCCCGATGAAGAAGACCTCGCGGACTTGCTCATCGAGGCGCTCGAGCTCGGCGACCTCGCCGCGGACCTCGAGAACGAGGTCAACGAAGCGCTGATGTCCTGACGGCCGTTACTTCGACTTCTTCGCGGCGGGCTTCTCGGCCTTCGCCTTCTTCTCGCCCTTCCCCGCGGCTTGCGACGTCGAGCCGGCGGCCGTCGCCTTCTTGAGGCGCCACTCGTCGAGCTGCTTCGTACGGCGAGCCTTCTGCTTCCTGCGGCGCGGAGAATCCTGCGGAGTCGTCATGTTGCGCGGGTTCTAGCAAAACCCGGCTCCGAGGTCCACGTGGCTCGGTCAAGTGGCTGCCTCAGGTGGCTGCCTCAGGTGGCTGCCTCAGGCCGCTGCGTCAGGTGGCGGCGTCAGGTGGCTCTCGGAGTGATCGGCCAGCGCGAGGACACGGACTCGTCCGGGTTCGCGTTCTCGACCAGATCGAGCCAGGCCTCGACCTTGCCGGCGGCCGGCGCTTCCCAGCTCATCGTGACGAGGCGCTTCAGGAGCTGCGGGGTGTGGTCACCGCAGCGGGCCTTGTCGCCGAACGAGGCGCGCGCGCGATCGATCTCGTTCGCCGCGTCGGCCCAGCGCTCCTCGGTCTGTGCGAGCCACGCGAGCGTGAGATGGCGATGCTGGCGCGGCTCGGCTTCGTCGAGGACGATCTTCTCGCACTCGACGCAGAGCTGCTTCGCCTGGGGATCGCCCTTCGCGAGCGCGACCTGCGCGAGGAGCAGGCGCGCCTCGAGATCGCCCCACGGATCCTGGAGGCGCTCGAAGATCTTCGCGGCCACGGACGCATGCGCTCCGCCCGCCGCGAAGTCGTCGGTGTCGATGGCGATGAGCGCGAGGAGGCGCTCGCATGCGGCCTCGCCGCGCGGGTTCATGAGCTCGCGGAACGCCGCACGGGCCGACAGCGCCCTCGCGCGTGCGGCGTCCATCTCGCCGGCGCGATGGTCGGCGTGGCCGAGGACGACGTCGCACTGCGCGATGCCGAGCCGATACCCGATGGCATCGAAGGACTGCCGCGCGTGGATGAGCAGGTCGCGCGCCCGGCGATACCCGCCGACCGCCGTCTCGATCATCGCGAGCAGGATGAAGCACTGGGCGCCCCCGAGCATGTCGGAGACCGCGTCGCAGTGCTTGCTTGCCTCGAGCAGCACCTCGCGGGCGCGCGCGTGCTCGCCGAGCAGGTAATCGATCTCACCGAGCACGACGAGCGCCGCGGCGAGACCGCGATCGTCCTTCAGCTCCTCGAAGCGCGAGATCGCGAGGGCGACCTGGAGGCGTCCCTGCGCCGGCGCGCCGACGTCGCTTGCGAGATGACCGAGCAAGCGGAGGGCGTGGGCCTCTTTCGTCTTGTCGCCGGCGAGCTCGAACGCGCGACGTGCGGTCTCCGCTTGCTCGCGAGCCTCTTCGAGCTTGCCGATGTGCCGGAGGGCCTCGGCGCGCCAGTACGCGTACTCGGCGGCGGCGACGCCGGTCACGCGACCGTCGAGCATCGCGACGTCCTTGAGCGTCGCGGCGGTGTCACGACCGCGCGCCCATGCGCCTTCGATGAAGCTGAACATGAGGCGGGCCGCGACGTCGTCGTCGCCGGCGCGCAGCAGGTTCCGCACGCGGTGCTTCATGATGCGGCGCGAGCCGACCTCGGGGTGCTTCGCGAGCGCGTTCGCGGCGAGCCGGAAGATCGCCGGCGCGTCGTTGCGCTCGTGGAGGCGACCGAGCAAGTGCTCCTGCAAGAGCGCGTGCGGCCAGCGGAACTGATCGTTGCCGGACGCGAGGAGGATCTGCGCGCGCGTGAGCGCGACGAGCGCATCGCGCGGGTCCATGCCGAGCGCGGACAGGAGCGCCTTCAGGACCACGCCGCGCACGTCGTCGCCGAGCGCAGCGGCGGCATAGGCGGCGAGGCGCAGATCCGTGGGCACCGCGCGCAGGCGCTCGTCCCAGAGATCGGCCGTGGTGATGGCGCGGCCGTGCAGCGCCTCCTCGGGCACCTTGTACTTGCCGCCCTCGAGCGTGAGGTAGCCGCCGCCCGCCCATGCGTGGAGCAGCTGCAAGGCGAAGAGCGGATTGCCGCGGCTCTGCGCGACCGCGGCGTGAACGGCGGACTCCTGGAGCGGCAGCGTCGCGCGGAGCAGCACCTCGGTCTCGTCGACGCCGAGCGGCTTGAGATCGACGACGCGACCGCCCCAGTCTGCGCGCAGAGCTTCCATGCGAACGGCCGCGTCGAGATCGGTCTCGAGCGACTCGCTGCGCGCGGTGGCGACGATGAGGAGACGCAGCTTCGGGCTGTCGCGCTTCATGCGCGTCAGCATCTCGAACGTGTTGGCGCTCGTGAGATGGAGATCGTCGAACCAGATCATCAGCGGCCGGTCCGTGCCGATGCGCTCGAGCACGCGGCGCGAGACGGCGAAGCGGAGCTCCGGCGTGTCGAGCACGAAGCGCTTGCCGGTCGGACCGACGGGCGGAATCGTGCCGGGCGGCGTGGGCCGGAGCCACTCCGCGGTCGCCGCGACCCACGAGAGCTCCTCGCCGTCGGCCTTGTCGACCTCCCAGCGATCGAGGAGCGTCTGCTCGACGGTCTCGCGATCGGCGCCCTGCAGGCCGTAGAACGAGTTCACGGCGCCGGTGAGTCCGTCGAGCGGCGACGGCGTGCGTCCGTACCGAGCGCGCAGCGGCCACATGAGACCGCGCTCGTGGACCTGCTCGCAGACCCACTCCGCGAGGCGGCTCTTGCCGACACCGGCCTCGCCGATCAGCGCGACCATCCGATGCTGCGGCGGCTGTCCCGCGCAGACGGACAGGACGATGTCCATCATCTCCTGCCGCTCGGGCTCGCGCGCGACCATCGGCGAAGGACGCAGCGACAGCAGACCGGGCGCGAGCGCACGCGCGGCGGCAACGGCGCGGCCCATCTCGGGCGTCGACGACGGCTCGGGCGGTGCGACGGGCGCGCTCGCGACCGTCTCCTCGAGCGTGGGCGCATGACGCGGGCGGAACTGCGCCCATACGCGCCGCGCATCGGCGGCGAGATCGAAGCGATGCCACGGCTTCTTCGCGAGCAGCCGCTGGATGAACACGCCGGCCTGCAGCGGGACGCCTTCGGGCAGCGCGGGCGCCGGCACGGGCGTGCGCTTGTGCGCGCGGAGCACCTCTTGCGCCGTGCCTTCGAAGACCTCTTTGCCGGTGAGCACGCGATAGAGGATGCAGCCGAGCGCGTAGAGGTCGGTCGCGGGACCGACGAGCGTCGCTTGCTTGCGGATCTGCTCGGGCGCGACCCAGCCGACGGTGCCGGCGCCCGCGTGCACCGCGAGCTCGGGCTCCGGCGCGCCGTCGAGACGCGAGTCGTGCCGCGACTCGCGAAGCCATGCGAGGCCGAGATCGAGGATGTATGCGCGCGGACCGCGACCTGTCGACGCGAGGTCGAGCATCACGTTCGACGGCTTGAGGTCGCCGTGGATGATGTGTCGTGCGTGCGCGTGGCCGAGGCCGGCGAGCACCTGATCGACGAGCGCCCAGATCACCGACCACGGCATGGTGGTCGTGTGCATCCACTCGTGGACGCTGCGCCCGGGCAGCGCATCCATGACGAGATAGGGCGAGCCGTCGTGCAACGTTCCGAAGTCGCGCGCGCGAACGATCGCGGGATGATCGAGGGCAGCGACGGCGCGCGCTTCCTGCTGGAACCACCAGCTCTCTTCGGCGCGCGTCGCCTTCGCTTCGTCCGGCGGCCGCAGGCGCTTCAGCGCGATGCGCTCGTGCGTGACGAGATCCTTGCACAGGTACACGACGCCCATGCCGCCGCGACCGAGCTCGCGCAGGACCTCGTATCGATTCGCGAGAATCGTTCCGATTTCGGACTTCTTGGCCTGCGCCGCCTCGTCCGCGGTCTTGGTTGCTTTCTGCCCCTGACTCATCGCGCTAGTGCCCGAAGACTAACAACATTGGGATGGCAGATCGCGTCTCGACCCGGTCCGACCATGACGCGCGAGACCGCAGGAACATGCCTGCGACCTCCCGACGAATGGACGGATCCGCGATCATGGGCGACATACTACGCTAGCAATGCCGTAGGGTCATGCACGGAATGGTGTGGCGGAATCCTACTCCCATCCTGGCCCCAGGCACCTGTCCCCGCTGACTTGGAGGCGTCAAGCACGCGGAAATGCTGGAAGAGTGCGGCGCCACCGAAACATCGGGTTGCGGCAAATCTCCCGTAGCGGCTGCGCTCTGCAGGCGTAGAGTAACCGGACGCAGACGGGTCCGGCGTGGACCGTCCACCTTCTTCGCGCTCTCCCTCTTCGCTTCGTCGCCGCCCAGACCGTACGCGGCGCATACTCAGGAGGTCGACCAGATGCGAAGCACGAGCAAAGTGGCCACGAAGTCCGCCGTCATCGCGATCGCGCTCCTCGGCACAGCCGCGGCGTTCGTCGTGGGTGCGCAGGCCGGCGCCATCCTGAACGGTCGCGTGATGGGCATGTCGGTCGCGCGCGTCCCGATGCCGGTCGTGAACAGCCCCGGCGCCTCGCCGGTCAACGGCCACGTCCGCTGAGCGAATTCGCTCGCGCGCCGAGCTAGCTCGCGCGGGGCTCGGAGCGAACCGGCTTCTTCACCACGGGCATCGTGCGGAACACGAGGTCCCATAGCGGTGACGACACGCCGAAGCCGCCGTCGTGGTCCATGTGGTGGTGCCGCATGTGGTGCCGCTTGATGAAGCGGCCGATGCGCGTCGTCTGCTTGAAGTGATGCACGGCGTAGTGGGTGCCATCGTAGAAGAGGTACCCGAGCGTGAAGCCAGCGAAGAGCGGCTCCGCCACCCGGAGGCCGCACAGCACGTAGAACAGTCCGAAGAAGATGAAGCCGAGCGGAATGCTCGTCGGGAGCGGCATCACGAGCCGGTCCTTGTCGTTCGGAAAGTCGTGGTGCACGCCGTGGAGCAGGAAGTGGATGCGGCGACCGCGCGGGGTGTCCTCCATCCAGTGGAAGACCCAGCGATGCAGCACGTACTCGCAGAGCGTCCAGAGCAGCATGCCGAACACGACGAGCGCCGCCGTCGACGCGAGCGTGAGCTCGTGCCGTGCCCAGCTCCGGTACAGCATCGCGCTCAAGACCGGGATCCACACGATGAAGATCGTGACGGGATTGATGCGCGAGAAACGCTCGAGGAAGTCGTTCTCGAACATCCGACACGTCTCGGGCCGCTTCGACCGTTCGCCTCGATCTGAAGGCTCAGATGCCGTCGATGCGGTGGAGGAGGACATGGGGCGAGAGCTCGCTTCGTTCACCGGGGAACTCCGGAACCAGTCGGACAGGACCGGCCTTCGCGGACACTAGAGCGCAAACCTCACGCATGCAACCCCGTGCAGTGTCTTCTGAGGGCAACACAGTGAAAAAAAATCGACGTCGCGGACGGAAGTCGCGCGTGCGACGTCGCGATCGCGTCCGACGCGATGCCATGGCCATGAAACCGGCGCGAATCGCCCACGAGAAGGTCGCGACATATCGCCGTCTTCCCGCTCGTTTGCGCGGACGATGCAACTCGACGCTTGACGCGGAACCAAGACTTGTAGAGTACAGTGACCTCTTCCCATGGCCGACCAGGACCGGTTCGCACGCGCTCTCCTCGCCCTTGCTCGTGGTCTCGGACGCATTGCGCGCGAACGCGCACGTGCGGGCGATGTGACCCCGCAGCAGGCCGAGACGTTGCAGCTCATCGCGGAGCGCGGCGCGCTGTCGACCTCGACGCTCGCCACGCTTCTCGGCATCGATCCCTCGACCGCGAGCCGCAACCTCTCGGGTCTCGAGCGGTCGGGGCTGATCGCGCGTCAGAAGGGCTCCGATGACGGGCGTCAGACGGACGTGCGGCTCACGCCGCGTGGACGTCGCGCCGCACAGTCCGTCGGTACGGGCGCCAGCTCTGCCTTCGGCGGACTGCTCGACAAGGTGCCGCGCGCGGAACGTGCGCGCGTCATCGAGGCGCTCGAGTCCGTCGCGAAGATCGTCGAAGCCGCAGATCGCTGAGCGAGCGGTCAGCGCGCGATCGGGCTCCCGATCGTGAAGCTCTTACCGACGCGCACCACCCCGCCGTCGAACGGCGGCACGGACGCGCTGAAGAAGGCCGCCGTGACGCAGCGGCCGGCAGGCGTGCCCGAGAAGCTCGGGTCGTCGACGACGACGGACGAGACGCGGCCCGTGGGGACGAACGTCACGGTGACGTGACCGGTGCCGACCTGTCCGCTGGCGGAGCAGTGCGCGACCGAGACACGCGCGAGCGCACCTGCCGCCCCGCTACGATCGAACGGCGCGAGCGTGCCCTCGTCGACGGGCACGAGCTGCGTTTCCCAGCGGCTGTCGACGCGCGCGACCTGCGATCGCGCCCCGGTGAGCGTGAACGGAACCGTCTGCGTCTGACCGAAGGCGCGGATCGTCAGCCTGCCGGAGACGGGGACGTCGCGGCTCCCCTCCCCGCTCGACGAGCGCACCATCTCGACGACGAACGCGCCCGACTCGCCCGTAGCGAGAGCGAGCGTCTCGTGGTCGCGGGCCGTCGCGCCTTCGATGCGCGCGCCCTTCATCCGCGTCGCGACGCCGGCACGACGACCGGCGGGGTCGAGGAGGACGACGTCGAGATCCGCGCTGCCGTCCCACGTCGCACTCACGACGACGTCGCCGTTCGTGGGCTCGGCCTTCGCCGGGTCGAACTTCGCCGCCGCGTTGGTCACGGCGATGCGCTGCGTATCCTTCAGGGTCGCGAGCCAGCGATCGGCCGAATTGGCGCGTCCTTGACGGCGCTCGCACGCGACGGCTCGCGCCATCGCGTCCGTGTCGGTCGGTCGGATCTCGGCGGCCGTCACGTGGAAGGCGCACGCCTCGGAGCGACCGAGTCGGTCGAAGCTGCGTGCGACGGTCGTCGCGAGGAGGAACGCGTCGTCGCGTGACATGGCGCTCGCCGCGAGCGCGCCGCTCAGGATGCGAAGCGAGCTCTCGCGATCGCCGCGACGAGCAGCGAGGTCGGCGCGGCCGACGATCACGTCGGCGTCGAGCGGGTCGCGGACCGACCACTTCTCGAGCGTCTCTCCGAGCTCGTCGAGCTGACCGCCGAGCGCGAGGAGCTTCGCGAGCTCCTTGTGCTTGCCGCGCTCGTCCGGCGCGGCCTGAACCGCAGCACGCGCCACCGCGATCTTG
>JAQBQJ010000144.1 GCA_028287065.1 Labilithrix sp.
CATCGTGGCCGAGCACCTGGGCATCGACCGAAAAACTGTCGATGGTGAGCTTGCTCGAGGAGCCCTGCGGCAGCGGATAGACGTACCGACGCACGCCCGAGACGGGCGCCACGGTCTCCGTGTAGGCGATGACGACGCGCCGCGAGCCCTTCTTCGGGATCGGGAAGATCTTGAGCTCGAAGCGACCGCCGCGCGCCCATTCGAGCAGCGCGGGGTCGTGCCATGGTCCGGGCACCCAGACGAGCTCCTCTTTCGGCTTCGGCTGCTGCGGAGCAGCGTTCTGGATCGCGCCGCGCCAGATCGCGGCGGCCTTCGCCTTGTCGATGAACTCGCCGTCGACGAGCTTGCCGTCGACCTCGAGCGCGAGCCTCTCGATCTGCGCCCCGTGCGGCAACGGGAAGCGGTAGATGCCTTCGAGCTCGTCGTTCGTGTCGTTCGAGAACTCCTCGTCGACCTCGGTGCGCGCGACGTTGCCGGCGATGCGCACCTTCACGGCGTGCTTCGCGAGGTGGACGGCGTGGTCCTTCTCGTCGGTGCGTCCGGGCCGGCGGGCGCGGAGCTCGCCGAGGCCGCTCGCAGGCGCTTCCGTGTCCTCGTTGTGCGTGGTGATGAGCTGTTCGCCGAACGCGGCGCGCTGCGCGAGATCGTTGGCCGGCGCGACATCGATGCGCCCGTCCTTCGAAACGACGCCTTCCTGGCCGGCAGCGACGCGCTGCGGAGCGCCGCTCGCGCTCGCGACCTCGACCTCCCCGCGGAGGACCTCGACGTTCATGCGATCGCTCGCCGACGTGACGGCGAGCTTCGTCCCGAGCACGCGCACCTCGCCCGTGGGCGTCTTGATGCGTGCGCTCGGGGCGCTCTCGACGTGCGCGACGTCCGCGATGAGCGCGCCGTCGTCGAGCGTGACCGTGCGCGGCGCGTTGTCGACGGTGAGCTCGGTCGCGCGATCGAGGACCACGAAGCTGCCGTCGTCGAGCTCGACGCGCGCGCGCGTGCGCCCGTCGGTCGACAGATGCATGCCCGCCTTGATCTCGGCGCCTTCGCCGAGCTCGGTCTTGCCGGACGGCGTGGTCACGGAGAGACCGCCGGTCTTGTCGGCACCGCTGCGCGCGATCGTCGTGACCTTGCCGTGCCATGCGCGCGTCGCCGCGAGCTCGGGCGAGCGCTGGCGATCGGCCAGCTTGAACCCGACCACGGTGCTGACGCCGACGCTGGCGCAGGCGGCGAGCAGGAGCCAGAGGGCCCTCTTGCTCGGGGGCTTCGTTCGGGATGCGGAAGCGGACGCAGAAGACGAAGAGGACGACGACGAAGGAGAAGCAGCGGGCGTTGCGGAAGCGACGGCGACGGACGGCGAGGCCGCCGGCGACGGCGGTCCTGCCGCGGACGCGGACGCCGATGCGACGGCCGAAGGAGCGGCCGCTTCGGCGGAGGCCGCGGCGGCGTTCGAATCGCGCACGCGCGTCTCGCTGATGCGGTCCCTCGCGGCGTCGTCGGCGATCGACGTGAAGCGCTCGGCGCGCGCGGGCGTCCATTCGAGATCGTCGCCGGCGCGCGCGACGAGGCGCGCGAGCGTCTCGAGCTCGTGGCGCGCATCGCGACACAGGTCGCACGTGGCAACGTGCTCCTTCAGGTCGTCGGAGGCGGTGCCTTCGAGGAGGCCGACGACGTCTTCTTCGAACCGCAGGCAGGTCGTGTTGCTCATCGGCTTCTCTTCTCCTGAACCAGCTGTGCGACACCGCGCGCGATCCTCGCGCGTGCGGTCGCGAGATCGATCCCGCATGCCTCGGCGACCTGCGCCGCGTCGAGCCCGCCCACGAGATGCAGCACGACGGCCTCGCGCTCGGTGGGCTTCAACTTGCCGACCAGTGCGCGCGCGAGGGCCGCATCGTGGGTCTGATCGCGCGTCGTGTCGGGCGACTCGTCGACGCCGAACGACGCGGTGCGGATCGGGAGCTTCGAGAGCTGCACGGCGCACGCGGCGCGCGCGAGGCCGAGGACGGGCGCGAGCGCGCTCTTTCCGTCCTCGAATTTCGTGACGCCGACCTCGCGAGCCACGCGCTCGAGCGCGCGCTCGGCCGCGGCGCCGTCACCGCAGAGCGCCATGCAGACGCGCGCGAGCACCGCGCCGTGCTCGCGCATCACGCCGGCCCCGCTGCCCCGATCGCCCGCGCCCATGATTGCGATGACACCCCTAGCGTGCGTCGTCATGACAGCCGGTTCGGACGCCCGGGCGAAGCAAAAGTTTTGTCCAATCCGTGCTTTCGGACCAAAGGGGCGAAAGGCCCGAGGAAAGGCACTGAGATTCATTCCCCCGGCATGAATGCCGGGGCACTGGGAGAGGGAAGCCCGCTGCGCGGGCTGCTCACAGCTCCCGTCCCGCCGTGTGGGCTCCCAGGCGTTCTTTCCGTCGGACGTGCGCTGGCGAGCGATCGCCCAGCCCGCCTTGCGGGCTTGCTCTCGCCCTTGCCCCGGCATTCATGCCGGGGAGATGGTTGACAACCAGGGCTGTCTAGCCCTGAGGCGGCTTCGACTTGAACGGCAGCCTTGTCTGCTCCATCGCCCCCGGCACCTTCTCGGCCTCGGCGTCGAGCAGCGCGCGTTCACGTTCGAGGTCCGCTTCGACGACGTCCTCGTTGTCGTACGCAAAAGCGAGCGCGCAGAGCACCTTCGCCGGACCCAGCGCGGGATAACGCTTCACGAGGGTCTCGACGGTCACGCCCTTGCGATGCCACGCCCAGAGACGCCGCACCGGCACCTTCGTCCCACGTACGAGCGGACTTCCCGCGAGCAGATCGGGGCGCGCCTCGACGTGAGGATAGTGGACGCGAATGGGCGGAAGATCGGCCATGGCCCAAGTGGCGTAGCCGAAGAAGCGACAAGAGACGAGAGAACAGGTGATGGAAATGGAAATCGAAACGGAAACGTCAGACCGCGCTCGGCCTCAGGGCGTTCCCATTTTCATGTCCATTTCCGTCACCTGCTTCTCGCACGCGATTCGCTCATTCCCCCCCGAAACGAGCTCTAACGCGGCGGTCACTCGGACGCGCCCTCTTTGGCATCGCCCGTCTTGGCGGCTGCGACGTTCGGGTTGCGAGGACCACGGCCGCGGCGCACGTGCGGAGCGACTCCGCCCTTGCGTCCTGCGTTGCGCGCTTCGTCACTCGAGAACTGATGCGCGGTGCCGGCGGCGTGAGCAGCCTTTCCGCCCTTGCTGGCGATCTCGCTGACCTTGGAACGGTCCATCGCGGCGAAGCCACGGGGACGGCGGGGCTTGGGTTGTTCAGGCGCGGAGTCCTGCTTCGGGGTCTCCGAAGGTTCACCTTCGCCCGGATTGGAGGTGTTGCTGGTGGGATCGAGAACCGGATTCATGATGACGTTGCTCCTGAGTGAGGGCGGACGACCGCCTGCCCCCGAGCCGCTACGTCACGGAAAAGCCGTTCCGTGGAGGCTCGAGGAAGAGACGCGCGAGGCGCCCGAATTGTTCCGATGCGGCTCACCCGCATCGCGTCGCTGGATTGATGGGTTAGGTGCTGAGTTAGTTCAGGACACGCTGGGAGAGATGGCGGACCGCTTCCGCCGTTCCCCGCTCGATCTGTGCCTTCGCCTCGGACGGGGTCACGGAGTCGTCCACGAGGATGCCGAGTTGACCGTCCTTCGAGAAGAAACCACCCGCCGTGCCCGTGCCGTCCTTTTCGAAGGACATGGACTGAACGGCGAGATCGAAGATCTGACCACCGACGACCACGCGAACGAATCCGAGCAGCCGCCCGTCGACGATCGAGTCGGGATTGTGCTGGGCTCCGTTTTGCATGAATCGCAACCTAAGAATGATTCCAGGCTGCGCAAGCGGTGAATCTGCAGCAATTTCGCAGGATTTTGCCACGGCCCAGCCGTAGGCAGGCCCCGACCTCCCCGGAGGAAGAGCCTTCGATCACCTCCTTCTACGTCCCTGGGACGCATCGGGTTTCGTTCATTTCGTGGAAGCGCGAGCGGTGTATCCTCGCGAGCCCAAACGCTGCTCGGCTCGCAGAACGCGTGGTCGTGACAGCCTGAAGAGGACAGCGTGCAAGCACCGAACCCTCTCCGTCGTGGGCTGGTCGAGGATCGTACGGGCGACGCATGCGCTGTCGTCATCTTCGGCGCATCGGGTGACCTCACCCGTCGGAAGCTCATGCCCGCGCTCTATAACCTCGCCGTGAGCCGGTCCTTGCCGGGCGGCTTCGCGGTCGTCGGCGTCGCGCGCCGCGAGAAGTCGAACGACCAGTTCCGCGCCGAGATGAAGGAGGGCGTGAGCTCGTTCTCGCGCCGCAAGCCCATCGACCCTGCGCTCTGGCAGGACTTCGCGCGCGGCGTGAGCTACGTCGCCGGCACGTTCGAGAACCCGAAGACCTACTCCGACCTCCGCGCGCATCTCGACCAGCTCGACGCCGAGCGCGGCACCTCGAAGAACCGCCTCTACTACCTCGCGGTGCCGCCGGCGGAGTTCGGCGTGATCATGAAGAATCTCAAGGAGGCCGGCCTCGTCGCCCCTCCGAGCCCGCCCGGTAGCGGGGCGCCGTGGACGCGCGTGATCATCGAGAAGCCCTTCGGCGAGGATCTCGCGAGCGCGAAGGTGCTGAACGAGACCGTCGCGCAGACCTTCGACGAGTCGCAGGTCTTCCGCATCGATCACTACCTCGGCAAGGAGACGGTCCAGAACCTCCTCGTCTTCCGCTTCGCCAACAGCCTCTTCGAGCCGCTCTGGAATCGCGAGCACGTCGACCACGTCCAGATCACCGTCGCGGAGGAGATCGGCGTCGAGGGTCGCGGAAAGTTCTACGAGCAGACCGGCGTCACGAAGGACATCGTCGAGAACCACCTGATGCAGCTTCTCTGCCTCACGGCGATGGAGCCGCCCATCTCGCTCGCGGCCGACGCGGTACGCGACGAGAAGGTGAAGGTCCTCCGCTCGCTACGTCCGATGGAGCGCTCCATGGTGCAGGAGAACGTCGTGCGCGGACAGTACGCGCGCGGCTACGTGAAGGGCGAAGAGGTCCCCGCGTATCGCGAGGAGCCCGACGTCGCGAAGGACTCGCGCACGGACACGTACGTCGCCATGCGCATCCACATCGACAACTGGCGCTGGGGCGGGGTGCCGTTCTACGTCCGCGCCGGAAAGCGCCTCGCCCGTCGCGTCACCGAGATCGCGATCCAGTTCAAGAAGGTGCCGCACGGCCTCTTCCGCGCGCCGGACGGCGGCATCTCGCCGAACGTGCTCACGATGCGCATACAGCCCGACGAAGGGATCGCGCTGCGGTTCACGACGAAGGAGCCGGGTCAGGCGACGATCCTCCGCGACGTCGCGATGGACTTCCGCTACGGCGCGGCGTTCGGCTCGAACACTCCGGAGGCCTACGAGCGGCTCCTCCTCGACGCGATGCGGGGTGAGGCGACGCTCTTCACGCGTCGCGACGAGGTCGAGGAGCAATGGGCGTACATCGACAACATCTTCGACGCGTGGCGCGCCGAGGCAAATGCCCCTCCCCCGCTCTACCCTGCGGGCACGTGGGGTCCGGAGCAGGCCGACGATCTCCTCGCGCGCGACGGGCGGCGCTGGAGGAGGCCGTGACCGGTCCGGCCGCCGGCACCGGCAAGACGCGCTCACTCATCGAGCGCCTCGAGAAGGAGCTGCGCGAGCTCTGGACCCAACCCGAGGACCCGGCCGCGATACCGAAGTCGCGCGTATGCACGATGAACCTCGAGGTGGTCGCGAGCTCGCACGAGCTGCTCGAGCGCTACACGCCCGTCGTCGACGAGGTCACCGCCACGATGCCGTCGCGTGTGATCCTCGCGTCGATCGAGCCCGACGCCGCGACCGACGAGATCACCGGCAGCGCCACCGCGGTGTGCTCGATCGAGGGCGGCCGCAACATCTGCTCGGAGCGCATCACGCTCAAGGCGACGGGCAACGCCGCAGCGCGCTCGGCGAGCGCCATCGAGGCGTTCCTCGTGCCGGAGATCCCGACCGCGCTCGTGTGGCTCGGACGCGTGCACGTCGACGACCCGGTCTTCCAGGACCTCGCGAACGACGCGCACCGCATCATCCTCGACAGCATGTACACGTCGCTCGGCTCGCTGCTCAACGTGGCGTCGTGGGCACGTACCCAGGTGAACGCGCCGGAGATCTCCGACATGGCGTGGACGCGGCTCGCGTCCTGGCAGGAAATGACCGCGCGCTTCTTCGACCGCCCCGAAGCCCGGCGCTTCGCGACGAAGATCACGAAGATCACGCTCCGGCAGGCGTCGGAGCCCGGCGCGCATCTCGGACCGGAGCCGGCGCTGCTCCTCGGTTGGATCGCGACGCGGCTCGAGTGGAAGACGTCGCGCCTCGGCGGCAAGACGCGCTTCAAGCGTCCCGACGGCGGCACGGTGATCATCGAGCTCGGCGCGGTACCGCTGCCCAAGGGCGTCGCGCCGCAGACGCTCGCCGGGATCGCGGTCGAGGCCGAAGACGACGACGGCACGAAGATGACCGGGTCGATCGAGCGCGAGCTCGGGAGCGGCCTCGCGAGCGGCCAGGAAGATGCGACCGCCGACGCTGACGTGATGGTGTGGAAGCACGCCACGGCCGGCGCTCCGCCGCTCGAGCAGCGCGTGCGTCTCGGCGCGAACAAGGCAGCGAAGTGGCTGGAGCGCACGCTCCATCGCCCCAAGCACGACCCGGCGTTCAACGAGTCGGTGTCGTTCGCCGAACAAATCGTTCACGACGGGCTGACGGTCTGAGCCCCAAGAGCTAGCTTCGGAGGCATCGTGGTAACCAAGGTCGTTCCGGGGCTCCTCATCGCGACACAAGACGCGGCGCAAGCGGCACAAGAGGCGTGTGCGCGCATGACGAAGGCGATCCAGGACGCCATCCGGGATCGCGGAACCGCTGCGATCGCCCTCTCGGGGGGCAGCTCGCCGCTGGACGCGTATCGGCTGCTGGCGAAGCAGACGATCGACTGGAACAAGGTGCACGTCTACTGGGTCGACGAGCGCGCGGTTCCAAAGACGCACGAGCGAAGCAACTACGGACAGGCGAAGAAGGCGCTGCTCGATCCCGCCGGCATCCCCGAGTCCAACATCCATCGCATGCGCGGCGAGGCCTCGGACCTCACGACCGCCGCGATGGACTACGAGGCCGAGCTCCGCGAGACCGTGAAGAGCAAGCTCGGTGGGCTGCCGAGCCTCGATCTCCTCGTGATGGGCATCGGCGACGACGGTCACACCGCATCGCTCTTCCCGGGCGAGCGCACCGTGCACGTCACGGACAAGCTCGTGGCCGCCGTTCCCGCGAAGCCCGATCGCGAGGCACGTCTCACGCTCACGCCGCCCGTCCTCGAGAACGCGCGTGCGAGCGTCGTCCTCGTGCTGGGCAAGTCGAAGCACCCCGCCCTCGAGCGCATCTGGGAGACCCACGGCGACCTCGAAGAGACCCCCGGACGCATCATCCGCAGCTTTCGCGGGTCGATCTGCTGGGTGATCGACCGAGCGGCAGGCGGCATGGGCTGACCGCGGACGGGACCGGGACTGACGCGGCGGCGAGCGGACTGACGCGAACCGCCACGAAACGTAGTCGACCGATCGCCGGCCTTTGAGAGAGGCCGGCAATCGAGGTAGAACGCGCGATCCATGCGCAAGTGGCTGTTCGGCGGGTTCCTCGGTGCGGCGACGATCATCGGAGTCGCGTGCGGAGGCGGGGGAGACGTGTCCGAGTTCGTGCCTCCGCCGGATGAAGGTGGCACGACCGAGACACCGCAGCCGCCGTCGTTCGGTGAACAGCCCGAGACGGGCGCCGGCGATGCCGCCCCGAACGACGCGGCGATCGATTGTGATGCGAACCCTGGCGCATGCCTGCCTCCCGCCGTGTGCGGTGACAAGAAGGCCGGGCTCGGTGAGAGCTGCGACGACGGCAACACGACACCTGGCGACGGCTGCTCGGCGACGTGTCAGATCGAAGCGCCGTACTGGGCATGCGCGTTCGGCTCGCTCTGCATCGACGTACGCGACTGCACCGCGCTCGCGGATGCCGGCGGCGACGGCGGATGCGTGATCCCGCCGAAGGCCGCGGTGTGTGGCGACGGCTTCATCGATCCGGGCGAGGCCTGCGACGACAGCAACACGACCGCGAACGACGGCTGCGCGCTCGACTGCAAGGCGATCGAGGCGAACTTCGCCTGCCCCACGCCCGGCGCGAAGTGCGTGTCGACGATGGTCTGCGGCGACGGCGTGCTCCAAGGCACCGAGCAGTGCGACGACGGCAACACGAGCGCCAAGGTCGACGGTTGCTCCGCGACGTGCACGCTCGACTCGGGATGGGTCTGTCCCATCCCCGGCACCGCGTGCAATGCGGCGATGTGCGGTGACGGCAAGCTCGCCGGCGCCGAGGAATGCGACGACGGCAACAACAACGACAACGACGGTTGCAGCGCGAGCTGCAAGCTCCAGACGACGACCGTCGTCGTCGCGCCCACGACGACGACGCCGGGCAGCACGAAGATCGTGAACTGGGAGTGCCTCACGCCCGGGTCGCCGTGCACCAAGACGACGTGCGGGCAAGGTGGCGTGGCGACGCCGCCCACCGGGACCGAACAGTGCGACGACGGCAACACCAAGCCCCT
>JAQBQJ010000532.1 GCA_028287065.1 Labilithrix sp.
TCAGCCTGGCGCGGCGCACGCTCTGACCCGAAGGATTTGTCCCGGACGTGCGGGCGCCGTGACAGGCGAACCCAAAGCACCGGGGCTCCGAAAACGAACCAAGGTTCGAAGACGAACCGGGGTCCAAAAAACGAACCAGGGTCAGCGAAAGCGAACGTCCTTTCGCCGCAGCTCGACCGCTTGCTCGACGCGCTCGGCTCTACGAGAGGCGGCCCTGTCCTCGAGTCTTCACGATCTCCTGGTCGTACCACTCGCGCGCGCCACGCACCGTCGCGCCGTACAGGAGCAGGATGAACATGACGAGGAACGGCGGAACGACGGCGGTGACCGGATCGATCGTCGGACGGTCGCCGACCGTCGACGCCCATGGGCTGTCGAAGGCGACGAGGAACGTCTGCCGCGGGAGCATCTTCGCCTTCCATCGCGCATACACGTCGGCGTTCACCTCGCCTTCGAGCTGGACGACCCGGCCCTGCGCGTCGAGATAACGAGCCGTCACTCCGAAGTGCTGCTTCTTCGTCCCCTTCGAGGTGGTGGTCCACGTGCGCCCGCCGGTCACCTCCGCATCCACCGTCTTTCCGAGCAACAGCATCGCGATCGCCGGCCCATAGGCGAGCGTGCTCGCGACCGCGAGCGCGACACCGAGCACGATCGTGAACGCGCGATGCGCCTTGGCGAGACGTGTGAAGCGTCCGTCGAGAGGCTCGGTCGACACCAGCATGCGGTCGCGACCGCTGCGGAGCACCAGGCCAGAGGCGGCGCCGCCGCGGTACGCGCTCGCGTCGCGTGCGCCCCCCTCTCGCGCGTCGACGCGCGCGTGGAAGCCGGGCCCGACGACGCCCGAGACGTATGCGGTCTCGCCGCTCGTGAGCCGCGCCCGACGCTTGCGTGGGTTGCCCCCCTCGAAGGGCTCGAGCGCATCGACGAGGAACACGTCGTCGCCGGGCTCGACGCGGACGATGGTGCCGCCCTTCGTCAGCTTCAGATAGAACGGCTCGACGTGGACCTCGCGACCAATCTCCGTCCAGGTGTGCACCCAGCCGTCCTTGACCTCGTGCTCCTCACCTTGCTCCGAGAGCGTGACGGTGATCGCGGGGCGCTCGGGATCCTCCGTCTCGACGACGCCGTGCAGGACCGCCGCGCCGCGCGCCGGCAGCGCGCCACGCTTCATGCTCGCGAGCGCATCGGCGGCGCGCCGCACGTGCATCCGCCACGAGAAGATCGCCCAGGCCAGCGCCACCGAGAGCGTCGCGAGCACCACGAACACGACGAGCGCCGTGTGCCCCGGCGAGAGCACTCCTGCGGCGGTCGGATCCTCGATCACTCGAACAAGCCGCGGGCGGAAGCCATCTCGAGCGCGCGCGCGAGCGACTCGTAGCTCTTCGACGTGTCCTCGACGAAGGTCTCGCCACCGAAGACGTCACGAAGCACGCGCTTGCCGTCGGGCTCCGCGCTCGCGGCTCGCAGCGCATCGCGCACGGCATCGCGCTGCACCTGCGCGAGGCCTGCTCGCGCCGCGATCACGTCCGGAGGGATCGCGCCGAACGTCGTGAGCACGCGGACGTCCGCGCCGGGGACCTCGGTCCACGCGCCGCTCTTCGCATTTCCCTGGCTGTCGGCCTGCGCGTAGGTGCCGGCGACGTCGCATGCGCCTTCCATGAGCGCGCGTACGACCGCATGGTGCGAGCCGTGGAACGTCTCGGTGCGGAAGAACGTGCGTGGATCGATGCCGCGAAGCGCGAGGCTCACGCGAGGCAGCACGAACCCGGCGGCGCTCCACAGATCGACCCAGCCCGCGCGGAGGCCGCGGAGGTTCGCGATCGTCTTCGCCTTTGCGTCCTTCTTGACGATCAGCGCGGCCTCGTAGGTCGCGCGTCCGTCGCGCAGGATCGTGCCGAGCGCGACGACGTCGGACGCGAGGCGCACGTGGACGATGGGCGGGAGC
This sequence comes from Labilithrix sp., assembly GCA_028287065.1. Lineage (GTDB taxonomy): Bacteria > Myxococcota_A > Polyangia > Polyangiales > Polyangiaceae > Labilithrix. The sequence goes on from JAQBQJ010000532.1 coordinate 1,946, forward strand.
CACGCGATGTCGACGCGTCCTTTGCGGACCTCCTTCGCGAGGTCCTCGTACGTCGCGGCGCGATGGAGATCGAGCTCCACGCCGGCGCGCTTGCTGGTCCACTTCAGGAAGCGCGTGACCTTCGCCTCGAGATCAGGCGCGCCGGTCGCGACCACGAGCCCGAAGGCGAGACGCGATCGTGCTCCCGTGGCGATGCGAGATCGGGTCGAAGGCTTCGATGCAGTCGCGACCCGCGACTTCGAAGAGGGCGCGCGCTCGAGACGGGACTTCGATGATGCCACGCCGTCGAGTCTACACCCGCGCGATCACTTGCAGCAGCGAAAGCCCTGCTGATAGAAGGCGTGCTCCGGACCGTGCGCGCGCGTCGACGGACGACAGCGCGTGCGGACGGGACCCCAGTAGCCGCCTTTCAGGATGGCTGGGCTGCCCGTCGGCGACATCGACTTCGTGTATTCGTCGACGTTCCCGGTCATGTCGTAGACGCCGAAGGGGCTCTTGCATTTCGACAGCGAGCCGGAGGGCACGCCTTGCCAGAGCTTGTCGAGCTCGCGCGTGATCGCGTCCTTCGACTTGCCGTAGGCGCTCGCGTCGAACCATCGCCACGACTTGTCGACGAGGCATGCGTCCTTGTCGCGATCGAAGCCGTACGGATAAGGGAGCGCGTCTTCGCCCTCGCACGCGAACGTCCACTCCTCTTCGGTGCACAGGCGCTTTCCGTCGGCCTCGCAGATCTTCTTCGACTCGAACCAGCTCACGTAGACGATCGGGTACTCGTTCTTCCGGTTCGGGTACTCGAACCTGTCGATGCAGAAGGCCATCTCCTTCGTCGGGAGCTTCGCGCGCAGGGCCGCCCACTTCTCCTTGTCGAACGACGCGCAGCGCTCGGGGAACTCCTTGTTGATCCACTTCGAGCAGATCGACTTCTGCAGCTCGTCGCCGATGGCGGTCAGCGCCAGCTTGCCCTTGATCTGCACCATTCCCGGCGGGCACGTGCCGCGGTTGCCTTCGGCGGCATCGGTCGTCTCGGGCGTCTCGCCCGCGGCGGTCTTGATCTGCCAGTGGTTCGTACCGACCTCGCGCCACTCGTACCTGAGCGGCTTTGGCTCGTCGGCGCCGCCAGTCGCAGCGACGGCGATGCCGAAGCTCACGAGAGCGAGCGCGAGGGCCTGGTTGGAACGCACGCGCGCAGCGTAGCGCCGCGCGGCGCGAAGGCAACGCACGCCGAGAGGGATTCCTGCGCTGCCGCCGATCGCGTAGGAAGGCGCGATGAAGCTCACCGAGCTCGCCGCGTTCGACGTCGCCCATGCACACCTGGCATGGCCCTGGATCGCCTTCGACCCGAGCGGCACGAGCTTCGCGTTCGCGTCGTCTGCTCGCACGATCGTCACGCGCGTGCTCGGCGATGCGAGCGTGACGGACGGACCGACGTTCTCGCTGGCCGAGGGCATGTCGGACAGGCTGGACGCGTTCGCGATAGGCGCAGGCGGCGCGCTGCTCGCGGTGTCGGGCACCGCGGAAGGGGCGAGCGCGCTCGTCACGAGCGATGCGACGGGCGAGAAGGCACGCACGGCGCTCGAGGCGCTCACCGGTCCCGGATTCGTGGCGCGCGCGCTCGCCTTCGACCGAAGCGGCGCGCGGCTGTGGATCTCGGCCGAGAGCCACGACGCGACCGCGCTCGTCCTCGTCGATGCGCGCACGCATGCGCTCGTCGGGATCGCGCGGAGCGCAGTCTTCCCTCCCCCGTCGTTGCACGAGCTGGCGTTGCACCCGGTCGACGACGCCGTGCTCTTGCTCGCGGCCTGTGGCGAGGACGGCACGTTCGCGCGCGTCGCCGGATGGTCCGGCGGAGGCGTCGAGCCGATCGCGACGGCGCTGGACGCGGGCAGCCTCCCGGCCGGGTTCGTCGGGTTCTCCGCCGACGGCGCGCGCGTTCACCTCGCCGAGGCCGACGAGCTGCGCACGCACGCGTGGCCCGGGCTCGAGGAGCTGTCGTCGGTCGAGCTCGCGGACGACTTCGTGTCGAGCTTCTCCGGCGCGGTGCTCGGGGAGAAAATCCTCGTCGACGGCGAGGACGCGGAGACGCACGAGGACGCCGTCATGATGTTCGATCGCTCCGGCATCGTCGGCTCGCTCGTGCACGACGACGTCCCGCGCGGCATGTGGGCCGGCCGTCTCGGACGGGACTGCATCGTCACGGTCGAGGCGAAGGGCGAGCCCGCACGCGGACGCGTGCTGCGCGTCACGTTGTGAGCGCGGGACGAAGCGCAGGACGAAGCTAGAGCGTCAGGACGCGGCGCGCAGCAAACGCGCGACCTGCGTCTGCTGGAGCGGAGCGCCGGTCCGGCCGGTGACGCCGCTCGCGGCGAGCGCGGCAACGATCGCGCGCTGCGACAGGCCTTCGCCCGCGAGCTGACGAACGGTCGTGATGACCTCTTGCTCGGCGGCGTTCGCCTCGAGGTGGATGCCGTCTTCGGCGACGCGGAAGCCGTACGGAACGGCGCCGATGCGCTCCCCGCGCGATCGCTTCGCGGCGAGCGCGGCCCGCGTGCGGGTGCGGACGAGCACGCGCTCGTAGGCCCTGGCGAGATCGAGGGCTCCGCGCGTGTACGCGCCGCTCTCCTCGTCACTCGACCGGCGCGCCGCGACGCTCCCGTCGACCGTGTGGATCGCCGCGCCTTCGGCGAGGGCCGCGCGCTCGATGAGCCACGCCACGAGCGAGTCGTGGGCGAAGCGCTCTGCCGAGGCCGCCACGAGCATGCCGGCGCGGTGCTCGCGGACCGCCGCGTACGCCGCGACGAGACCGGGTCGCTCGGCGATCGGCACCGCGCCGCTCACGCCACGGTCGATCTGCCATGACGCGATGTCGACGCGACGTCGCGCGGCCCAGCTCTCGATCGGCGCGCGTTGATCCTCGACGCGCTCGTCGTCGGAAACGCGGATGTAGGCGACCGCACGAGTCATCAGCAAGCGATTTATGCTCGACGCAACTGTGTGTAGTCAACAACTATCGTTCACGTTGATCCCCGTCGCGGCCCTCCGATAGATTCGTCCCCCGATGCGGAACACGACGAAGACGGTCGCCTCTCTGATCGCTGCTCTCTCCCTCGCCGGTTGCTCGAAGGAGCCGGACAAGACCGGCGCCGCGGCATCGGCCAGCGCCTCCGCGCAAGCCGCGCCCAAAACGACGCCGAGCGCCGTCGCGAGCGCGCCGCCCGCGCCGAGCGCCTCGGCCGCCGAGCCGCCGCACGACTGCCCGAAGGGCTCGACGGGCGAAGGCTCGTTCGCCAAGCCGTGTGAGGCCAAGGGCAAAGAGCGCCTCATGGAGCTCGCGTGGACCGGCAAGACCGACGACAAGGGCCCGCAGTTCCGCCTCACGAACAAAGCGGCGCTCACCGTCCTCTACGGGAAGATCACCGTCTACTTCTACGACAAGGCCGGCAAGCAGCTCGAGGTGCAGGACACCGCGGCCACGCCGCCGAAGGCCGTCCCGTACCGCACGTGCTCCGGCAACATGTTCGGCGGCGTGATGAAGCCGGCGGAGAAGGCCGTCCTCACGTTCTCTTGCGTGAAGAAGGAGCACGTCCCCGAGGGCACCGCGGCCATCGAGGCCGAGATGCAGACCGTCGGCTTCGCGGACGCGAGCGAGAAGAAGGTCGACTTCTACTGGCGCAACAACGACCTCGTGCCGGATGCGCGGAAGAAGGGCGGCGTGAAGTAGACGTCGATCCGTGCTCCGAGAGCCGGGGATCGACATGGTCGACGGACCCGGTCACGTCGCCTCTCGCCCGTAAACGTGAACGTGCCCGTGCCCGTGCACGAACTTCGATCTCGGATCCGAGGATCCGAGATCGGGCACGTGCACGGGCACGATCTCGGATCCGAGGATCCGAGATCGGGCACGTGCACGGGCACGTTCACGTTTACGGGGAAATTGCGCCGCGCGGTCGCGGGCGGGGTCGGGGTCGCGGGCGGGGTCGGGGTCGCGGTCGCGGTCGCGGTCGCGGTCGCGGGCGGGGGTCACGTCGCCTCTCGCCCGTAAACGTGAACGAGCCCGTGCCCGTGCACGATCTTCGATCTCGGATCAGAGATCGGGCACGGGCACGTTCACGTTTACGTTTACGGGGAGATTGCGCCGCGGGGTCGGGAAAGGGGTCGGGAAAGGGAACGCGTGGCGGCGCCCCTATCGCCGATTCGGAAGAGCATGCACAGAACGGAGCCCCAATCCCGTTCGTATTCGGTGCAACATGCATCTCGATGGAACCGGCGGCGAGCGTTCGTTGAGAGTTACATGCAGGGTGCTCGCCCTCGCGCTGTCGCTCGTGTTCTCGCTGTTCGTCGCGCGGACGGCACGCGCGGATGCGGACGCAGGCGCGGACGCTGCGGCGGAGCCCCCGATCGAGCCGCCCCGCGCGCTCTCGCACGCGGAGCCGGCGTATCCCGAAGGTGAGACCACGAAGACGACCGTGATCGTCGAGGTCGTCGTCGATGCGAGCGGCGCTCCGAGCGACGTGCGCGCGATCGAGGGGAGCGAGCCCTTCGCGGGCGCCGCCGTCTCCGCGGTCAAGGGGTATCGCTTCGAGCCCGCCCGACGCGCCGGTAAGCCGATCCGCGCGCGCATCCGCATCGCGGTCGACTTCACGCCGCCGGAGCCGGCCAAACCCGAGCCGATCGCTCCGAACGCGAGCGCCGGCGCCGGCGCCGGCGAGATCGCGAAGCCCGCGCCGATTGCCGACGAGGTCACGATCCTCGGCGAGCGGAACCCCGTTGCGTCGCCGACGCAGCAGCGCATCGGCCGCGCCGAGGTCCGCATGATCCCGGGCGCGTTCGGCGATCCGTATCGCGCGATCGACATCCTCCCCGGCGTCGTGCCGATCGTCTCGGGCCTCCCCTACTACTTCGTCCGAGGCGCGCCGCCTTCTGCCGTCGGCTACTTCGTCGAGGAGGTGCGCGTGCCGTACCTCTTCCACTTCGGCCTCGGGCCCGGCGTGATCCAGCCTGCGCTCATCGAGGAGGTGTCGCTCCATCCCGCCGCCTTCCCCGCGCGCTACGGTCGCTTCGCGGGCGGGATCATCGCCGGTCAGCTCCGCGAGCCCGCGACCGAGCTGCGCGGCGAGGCGCAGATCCGCGTCTACGACGCAGGCGCATACGTCGAGAGCGCCTTCGCGAACGGA
>JAQBQJ010000560.1 GCA_028287065.1 Labilithrix sp.
ACGCCGCCGCCGGCCGCGAAGCCCGCACCGCGAGCGGCCGCGCCGCGCCGCGCCGACAGGGCGCCGGGCTCGCGACTTCCGGCGGGCTTGCCGACGACGCGAGGCGAGCCGCTTCCGCCGTATGGAACCGCGACCGCAACGGCGCGACCGGCACCGAACGCGCGCGCGAACGACGACAGTTACGTGCGCAAGCTCTTCACCGAACGGAAGTAGCGATCGAACGCCCGCGATCACGCTTGCTTGACAATGCAAACGACGACGCTAAGGTGCGCGGCCGAAGTGCCCCTGGGCACCTCATCGATCCACGTAGCAGCGCCAGGTTTCCCGTGATGGGGGATCGTCTAATGGCAGGACGACGGATTCTGGCTCCGTCTATCAAGGTTCGAATCCTTGTCCCCCAGCCAACCCACTCTTTCCCTTACGAGCTTTCACTTAGGATCAGGCCCCATCGTCTAGCGGTTAGGACACCGGCCTCTCACGTCGGTAACGTGGGTTCGATTCCCACTGGGGTCGCAAAGCGACCGTGAGAATTCAGGCTCGATCCGAGAGGATCGGGCCTGATTGCTTTAAGCTCCCGGCGTGGCGATCGCGCACTGGTTCACCTTCGACCTCGAGTGCCGCCTCGTGCGCGGACCCGTGCCGTTCGGCGACGAGCGCGTCGACGTGCGCGAGGGCGACACGCTCCGCGCATCACGCGACGGGATGGGCCGGCGCCACGCGAGCCTCGCGCGCGCCGGAGACGACGGTCGCATCGCGGCGTTCTGGACGTTCGACGATCCCGCGAGCGGGTTCGGCTGAGCGCCCGCGAACGGAGAATCACTTTCGCCAGCGCAACCGAATTCCGCCAGCGTGGAATTCACATCCGCTGGCGAAAGTGGATTTGTCGCGACGACCCCCTCCCCGCGGGCTCTTCCGCTTCGATGCGCACTCCCTACGCGGCAGCGACGCTGCTCTTCGCCTCCCTCGCCCTCGTTCTCGCCGCCTGCGGGCCGACCGTCAACGAGGTCCGCATGGCCTCCGCGCCGCCCAAGCCTGCGACCTGCGAGCTCGATTTCCTCGAGCTCGAGATGAAGGATGTCGCGCCCGGCGGACCTCTCGAGATCCTCGGGCACGTCATGCTCTCGCAACACGGCGTTCGCGATCCGCTCGCGCCCGAATACCGCGCGCAGGTACGCCCGCGCGCATGCGCCATGGGAGGCGAAGCGGTCGGCATCATGATGACCGGCATCGCCACGCCCACCGCGCTCTCGGCGGGCGGCACGACGGTCTCTTACACCGTCGTGCGCAAGCGCCCGCCGCCGTCGGCCAAGGCGAGCCCGCCGGCGAAGTTCTGACTCAGGGCTTCGGCGCGACCGGCGAGGGCGCGCACGCGCCGACGCTCGACACCGACGCGCCCGCCGCGTTCGCCACGCACGAGTTCGAGTACGTCTTGCCGTCGCACGCGCAGACCGGCATGAAGATCTGCGGGCAGATCTCCGGCCTGTACGCGCACGTGCCGCCCGCATCCGCCGCTCCGCAGATGTCTTCCGTCTTCCAGTTGCAGAACTGGCCCGCGTTGCACGAGAGGCCCTGCCAGAAGCCGCAGCCCTTGCCCTCGCGGCGCACGACGCGGAGATAGAACTCGCTCGCCGACGCGAACGGTCCGCAGTTGCTGTTCGGGAGGCACTTCGGGAGCGCGATGCCGCCCGCGAAGAGGATGCCGTCCTTCGTTCCGATCGCCTGCGTCGCGCGATCGATCGTCGCCTGGTCGGCCGGCGTCGCCGTGTTCGCGAGGTTCACCTTGATGACGTTGTGATCCTCGGCGCCGTTCAGGCCGTAGGCCGTCGTCGACGGGCACGGCGCCTTGATGCAGCGGATTCCGTTGTCGGCCGCGCGGTAGAACGTGCCGTCCGGCGCCCCGCCCGTCGCGCCGAGCCAGCCCTCGCTCGCCTTGAGCGTGCCGAGCACGAGGCCGTTCCACTTCTGCTTGTACGTGCGCGCCTTGATGAGCGCCTTGCCGCCCTCGACGGCCGCGCGGAGCTCGCTCTCCTCGCGGGCCGAGAGTCCGACGCCGCCGTACGTGATCGACGACACGTAGCACTCGGCCTGCTTGCTGCCGTCGGCGCACGTGGTCTTCGCGTCGTTCACGCGCTTGACGAAGAAGCCGCCGCACATGGGGGCCACGCACTTCCGGAAGTCGCGACGCGTGACGATGAAGTAGCCGGTGTTCGACGCGCCGCTGGTGATCGCGTCCTCGGACTCGGCGACCTCCTCGGTGCCGTCGTCGGCGCTCGCCGCGTCCGCGGAGGTGTCGGCCGCGCAGCCCGCGACGCCGACGGAAGAAGCAAGAAGAAGAGAGAAGAAGAGAGAAGCGTGGTCGAGTTTCATGGGGGCCGCATGTAGCACCGTGTAGGTGCCGCGCAAGGCACTATTTTCATGGGCCTTTGTGACGCGTTTGCAGCACCATGCGCCCCTGATGCTGGGCAAGGGCTGGCAGATCTACAAGGACACGCGGAAGAAGCACGACCTCGTCTTCAACGTGTACGTGATGCGTCCGATCGCGGCGCAGCTCGTCGCACTCCTCGCGCCGACCGGCGTGACCCCGAACCAGGTCACGCTCATCAACCTGTTCATGTTCATCGTGGCCGGCGCGCTGCTGGTCGCGCTGCCCACGGCAAGCGGCGGCATCATCGCGATCGCGGTGCTCGAGGCGAGCTACTGCCTCGACTGCGTCGACGGCATGCTCGCGCGTCACAAGAAGATCGCGTCGAAGGAAGGACACCTCTTCGACTTCTTCACCGACGAGCTGAAGGCGCTCTTGCTCGCGGCGCTCCTCGGCGTTCGCCTCTGGCGCACCGGCGGCCTCGGGCTCGACGCGCAGTCGTGGCCCGCGGGCTCTCCGTACTTCCTCCTCGCGGGCATCGCGGGCGCCGTCGTGCTCGCCTCCGCCGTGTCGCTCACCAACTTCGTGCGCCGCCCCGAGCTCTCCGGCCGCGAGACCACCGTAGAGGCGCACTACGAGACGGTCGTCGAGAAGAAGTCGACGTCGCTCGTCGGCCGCGTCGCGCAGCTCGTCACCACGTTCCTGCGCTTCTTGAATCACTACCCGAGCCACATCTGGCTGTTCGCGCTCGCGAACCGGCTCGACGTGTTCTTCTGGATCTACGTCGCGATCAACCTGCTGTACCTCGCGCGCGGCTGGCTCGGGATCATCCTGCGCTTCGGACGATCCTGAGCGTCAGAGCTCGGTCGTGCCGGCGACCGGCTTCGCGTCCGGGATCTCGAAGTGCTTGCCGAGCGTGACCGCGCTCCCCTCGAACGGCGGCAGCGACACGCGAGAGAGCTCCTCTGCGACGCACGCGCCGACCTCGGTCCCCGCGAACGGCGCCTCGACGTCGACCGACGCCATCGAGCCGTCGGGCGCGAACGTGATGCGCGCGTGTCCGGGCCCCGTCGGTCCGCCACGGCGCGCGCACGTCGTACGCGCGCGGTCGGCGCTCGCAGCGAGCAGCTTCGCGGCGAGCTCGCGATCGAAACCACCGCGCGTCGCCGCGACGCGTGTCGCGACGCTGCTCGTCAACGTCGGTCGCGTCCCGAGCGTCTCGCAGCGCGAACGCTTGCCGGCGGTGAGGGGATCCGCCCAGCCCTTCTGCGCGCCGGTGCTCTCCTGCGGGTCGTAGCAAGCGACCTCGACGGAGCCGCCACAGCCCGTCGCGCGATAGATGCGCCGATCGACGTGCTCGAGACGGATCGAGCTGCGTGGACACGCGAGCTCCTGGGCGGCGGTATCGCGCACGGCCGTTGCCGTCGTCGAGCAGGCGGTCAGCGTGGACAGCGCGGCGAGGAGAACGAAGAGGCCGGTCGCGGCAGGAATTCGAAGCATGGACGCGACCGCGGAGCACGGCACGTGCCCGTCGTCGATCGCCCTCGTTCCACGCATGGAACGCATCGAGGCGTCGTTCATGTGAACGACGCCTCGGAGGACAGCGTAGCCGTCGGGTTACAGCGTGATCGACTCGATCAGGGCGTGAGCGGGAACTTGCCGCCGGTGCACTTCGGGTCCGTCGCACCGCTCGCGTCGACCCACTCCTTGTTCTCGCAGCGGTGCCACTTCTGGTCGCTGCGCGACTGCACGCACGAATTCTCGGGGACGCTGCGTCCGAGCGTCGAGCTCGAACAGGCGTCGTCGCCGGAGGTGGCCGCGCTGACGTTGCCGATCGCGCGCTTGATCGAGGGCACCTCTTCGAGCGTCGCGAACTTCCAGCCCGCGGCCTTCAGCTTCGGGACGATGGCCTTCACCATGTCGATGGTCGGGCTGTGGACGTCGTGCATGAGCACGATGCCCCGCTTCTTCGCGGCCATCTCCTGCATGTAGAGCGAGCCGCACTTGTCGACGCTCACGTGCTTGCCCCAGCAATCCCAGTCGGCCGCCGCGGTGGCGGTGAGCACGCCGCCCACGTCCCAGAACACGCTGCCGACGTACTTCTTCATCGGCGTGCCGTTGACGGCGCGGGCCGTCGCGCCGTTCCACGCACCGAACGGCGGGCGGAGGAGCCACGGGCCGTTGGGCTGGACCTCGGCGATGAAGTTGTCGGTGAGCGTCGTCTCGCTGATGACCTTCGCGCTCGACAGCTTGGTGAGCTGGAGATGGTTCTGCGTGTGGTTGCCGATCAGGTGGCCGTTCTCGACGAGCGCGGAGAGGACGCCCTGGCGACCGGGGACGTTCTTGCCGTTGATGAAGAACGTCGCCTTGATGTTCTGCGTCGCGAGATAAGCGCCGAGCTCCTTCGTGCGCGGGCCGGGGCCGTCGTCGAACGTGAGGGCCAGCGTGTGGTCCGGGAGCTCGTTGCCGACGAGCGAGTGCTCGCTGACGATCGCGTCCTCGGTCGTCCCGTCACCATCATCGGCGCCGTCGACGAGCGACGGGTCTTCGTCCTCGCCGCCCGTCTGGGCGGAGCAGCCCGTCAGGCCAGCGCAGGCAGCGACGGTGGATGCGAGGGCGAGAGCGACGAGATGACGGGGAAACATGGGGACCTCCAGAGACTCGACGATGCGGCGTGAGCTCGGGTGCTGCACACATCAGACCACCTAAGTCGCCGGTGTGACCACCACGAAAGTATTCATGTTTTCTCGCTCGGCGTCCGAACAGGCGCCACGCTCACCGGATTTTTCGGATCGCGCGCGATCCTGCACGGCCGGACGCCGCGGGCGATCGCCCCGATCAGGCCCGCCGTCGCGACCGGCTCCGGCGAGGCAGCCGCGACGCTTCGACGGCGGCGCGCGCGGCGCGTGCGTCGCCCCATCCGAGCAGCTCGAGGTCCTTGCCCTCGAGCGCGACGGCCGCGTCGAAGAATCGCTCGATCTCGGCGCGCTCGCGCGCGGCGAGATCGCCGAGGTCCTTCACGTGCGCGCGGCGGCGGTCCTGCTCCGCGATGGTCACGAGGCGATCGTTCCGCACGCGTCCCTTCTCACCCTTCTGCGACGCGCGCAGCACGCCGATGGGACGGCAATGCAACACCACACCCGGATACGTCGGCACGTCGAGCAGCACCGCCGCGTCGAGAGGATCGCCGTCCTCCGCGCGCGTGCGCGGTACGAACCCGAACTCGAACGGGAACACGAGGCCGAGCGGCAGCGGACGGGAGAGCGTCATCACGCCGAGCTCCGGCTCGTACTTGAGCTTCACGCCGCTGCCGCGCGGGGACTCGACGACGACCGTGAGCTTCCCTTCGTCGTCCCACGTCGGGAGCTGATCGAGCCCTGGCTGCCGCGTTGCCACGCGCGCTCTCGTCCTCTTCGCGGGTGCTACCGAAGCCACGCGTCGGCGAGCGGGTCGCCGAGGAACTCGCCGACGGCGCTCACGGGCGGCGGCGTCGACGAACGACGCGAGCTCGGCGGCGACGCCTCGAACCATGCCTCGGCGATGTCGGCCTCGGTGATGCCCTCGGGCGGCGTGCCGAAATACACTTCGGTCTCTTCGTACGAGTACCGGGAGGCGGCGCGTGCGGACGACGCGGAGGAGGAAGAAGGGTTCGCCAAGAGGAGCTCCGTTCGAGGTCCGCGTTTACTCCATGCGGCCCCGCGCGCAAGAGTCATCTGCCGCGTCAAATCGCGCCGTCATGCGTCAAGCGAAAACAGACAGATAGAGCACCGGGAAGAAGTGTCGCGGCGTTCCTCGGAGCTCGCGGCGCGGCCCGGGGCCACAGTCGCTCGTGCTCTTCGGTCGCGGCGCTTCTTCCGGGTGCACCCTCCAGAGGAGCAACGCGCGGGCCAATCCGCGGGTCGATCGCGCGCGGCTCGTCCCGCGAGATCACGCCGCTTTCCGCCCGCCGGCGCGAAACGCGCGCGCCCCATACGGGCAGATCGCCTCGTGTCACCAGTACCAAGCGGGCGGTTCGTTGTGCGCCGCCGCGGCCCGCTCGACCTCCACACGCATGCGCGAGACGACGCGCGAGAGGCGTCGCGGAGATTCGTCGACGAGCCTCAGCTCATACGTACCCTCTTCGCCGGCAGGGACCGTTGCCTCCCCGGCGCCCTCGTCGATCACCACGCGTTCGCCGACGAATTCCTCGCTGCTGCCGACGGGGACGAGCGAGAGCCACACGTCGCCGCGGCTCCGCGGAGCGACCGGCGGCGCATCGAACCGCACCACGACACTCTCGCCGGCGCGCACCTGCGACGAAGCGATCGTCATGCGCGGAGCGTTCGTGCCGCATGCCGCGGCGAATGCCCCGAGCGCGAGGCACGCAGTCGACAGCCATGCGTGAACGAGCTTCATGGCTCTCGGAGAGCGAGCACGCGACGTGCCGAAAGCGTGACGCTACGCGGCTGCGCGGGCTGACGCGCTGCGTGCACGCGAGCGATGGATCAGCGCCGCGGCGACCAGCAAACCGACGCCGATGAGCTGCGAGGTCGAGAGGCCGAAGCCGCCGCCGCGCGCGTCGCGCCGGAGGATCTCGACGAGGAAGCGAGCGATCGCATACAGCGCGAGCGAGACGGCGAAGACCTGCCCGTCGTAGCGCTTGCGAGGGAGCACCCAGAAGAGACAGAACGCCGCGATCGCGAGCGACGCCGCCGACTCGTAGATCTGTGTAGGATGCACGGGTTCGCTCCACATGCGAACGCTCTCGATGAGGTGGGCCTTCGCCTGCTCTTCGCTCGCCGGGCTCCGCGGCGGGAACGACAGGCCCCACGGCAGCTTCGTCGGCGCGCCGAAGCAGCAGCCCGCGAGGAGACAGCCCATCCGCCCGAACGCGAGGCCCATCGGGATCGCGAAGCCGGCCATGTCCGCCGCCTTCCAGAACGGGAAGCGATCGCGCCGCAGCATCACCACGGCGGCGGCCGTCGCGCCGAAGAAGCCTCCGTAATACGTGAGGCCGCCCGCCCAGAACTTCGCCCACGCGAAGCAGTCGGTGTGCTGCGGATGGCAGACCCCCTTCGCGGCATCCCACACCCCCTCATAGGCCTTCGAAACGCACTCGGCCCGATCGAGCGGCCAATCGACCTTCGACGGGTCGGTGCAGAGATGGACGTAGTCCCAGAAATAGCCGTCGGCGATCACGTGGAGGAGGCGCGAGCCGGCGACGCCGGCGAGGAGCATCGCGAGCCCGAGGTCGACGATCACGTCGGGATTCAGGCCGATCCGTCGCGCCCAGAGGACGCCGAGCGTCGTCGCGAACAGGAATCCGGACAGGAGGAGGACGAAGTAGGCAGGAAAGCCTACATCGAACATTCGGAACAGCTCCGGGCGCATGAGCGTCCTCTCCTTTACCACCCGCGCCTGCAGCGCGGACCCTCCACAGTAGTCGACGTAGCCAGTCGCCGTTATGCTGAAGAAGTCTTCGGGGGTCTGCAGCGCGCTTCGGTCAGAGCGCGCTCCCCGGCCTGGGTCTGCCCGATGATCGACACCTCACCATCGCTCAGCTCGGGCATGCTGCTCGCAGGCAAGTACCGCATCGACCGCACGCTCGGCGAGGGCGGCATGGGCGTCGTCGTCGCCGCGACGAACGAGGCGCTTCGCCAGCGCGTCGCCATCAAGCTCCTCCGCACCGGCGCGCTCGCCAACGCGAAGGCGCTCGGCCGGTTCGAGCGCGAGGCCCGCGCGGCCGCGAGCCTCAGGAGCGAGCACGTCGCGCGCGTGCTCGATGTCGGCAAGCTCGAGGACGGCCGGCCGTACATGGTGATGGAGTACCTCGAGGGCCAGGACCTCGGGGACGTCATCGACCACGGGCCGATGATGCAGGTGAGCGACGCCGTCGACTACGTGCTGCAGGCATGCGAGGCGATCGCCGAGGCCCACGCCGCCGGGATCATCCATCGCGATCTCAAGCCCAAGAACCTCTTCCTGGCGACGACCGTCGACGGCCGCCCGCTCGTGAAGGTGCTCGACTTCGGCATCTCCAAGATGGAGGACGCCGCCGAGGACATGTCGCTCACGCGCACGACGGAGATCATCGGCTCGCCGAGCTACATGTCTCCCGAGCAGCTGCGCGCTTCGAAGGGGGTCGACGTCCGCACGGACATCTGGGCGCTCGGCGTCATCCTCTACGAGCTCCTCACGAAGAAGGTGCCCTTCGAGGCCGCCACGGTGACGGAGCTCGTCGCCGTCGTGCTCACCGAGCCGGTCCCCGACGTCCGGGCCAGCCGTCCCGACGTGCCGCCTGCGCTCGCGCAGGCACTCATGCGCTGCCTTGCGAAGCCTCGCGAGCAGCGCTTCTCCAGCATCGCCGAGCTCGTGCACGCGATCGCCCCGTTCTGTCGCGTCGACACCGACGACACGGTCATGCAGCGCGTCGCCCGCGTGGCCGCCGGCTCCGGACGCCTGCCGCCCACGACCGGCTCCGGTCCGCAGCTCGTCATGCTGCCCGGCACCGATCCGAACATCGCGAGCCGTCGCGCGACGGCACCGCTCGGTGGATCCGCTTCGCCGCCGGGACCTTCGGGATTTCCGGACGCAAACGGCAGCGTGCCGGCTGCTGCTTCGTCGGCACGGCTGAACATCCACGGCGGCACGTCGGTCGCGTGGGGCGAGACACAGGTCGATGCGGCCGTGCCGAAGCACGCGCGTCGATCGCGGTGGCCGCTCATCGTCGCCGCCTCCGCAGGCTTCGTGCTGCTCACCGGCGCGGCGGCCGGCGCGATCATGTACGTGAAGCACGCGGGCGCGACGCCTGCCCCGCTCGTCGGCGCGCAGCCGAGCCCTTCCCCGCCTCCGCCGACGGCGCCGATGACGCTGCCTTCGGGACGCAAGGACCTTCCGCCTCCGGCATCCACCGACACCGCGGCAGCGCCGATCGCGACCGCTCCCGTCGAGGCGCCGACCGCGCTGCCCTCGTCACGCGTGCCCACCGTCAAGGCGGCGTCCCCTCGCCCGCCGCGACCGGCGAATGCCGGCGGAGCAACTCCCGCCACCGCCGCTGCGGGCGGGCCGACCGCGCCGCCGCCCGTCGTGCCTTCGCCGCCTTCGCAGCCCGCGAAGCCGGGCGACGATCTGAGCAACATCGGGCGCCGCTGACATACCATTCAGTCGTGAGCTCCATCCGACGTCACCGGTTCTCGCGCGCTCGGTCGTTCGCGTTCGCGCTCACCGTCGCGGGCCTCGTGCTCCGCGCCGCTCCCGCGCTCGCCGGCAACGAGGCCGCGGCCGAGGCGCTCTTCGTCGAGGCGAAGAAGCTCGCCGCCGAAGGCAAGCTCGCCGAGGCGTGCCCGAAGTTCGCCGAGTCGAACCGTCTCGATCGCGGCGCCGGCACGCTCATCCACCTCGCTGACTGCTACGAGAAGAACCACGAGGCAGCGAGCGCGTGGGCGACGTTCCGCGAGGCCGCATCGGCGGCGCAGGGCCTCGGCCGCGCCGACTGGGAGAAGCTCGCGAACCAGCGCGCCGCTGCGCTCGAGCCGAAGCTCGCGAAGCTGACCATCAAGGTGACCGACCCCGCGGAGAAGATCGAGGTCACGCGCGACGGAACGCCGACGTCGCAGGCGAGCTGGGGTGTTGCCATCCCCGTCGACGTCGGGACACACACCGTGCAGGCCTCGGCGCCCGGTCGCAAGCCGTTCAAGACGAGCCTCGTCATCCGCACCGACGGCGATCGCGACACCGTCGTCGTACCGAAGCTCGACGCCCAGAGCAGCGCCGCAGCGTCCACCCCCGCGCCGGCGGCCGCCGACACGGCATCCTCCGGCAGCTCGCAGCGCACGATCGGCTATGTCGTCGGCGGCATCGGCATCGTCGGGCTCGGCGTGGGCGCGGTGACGGGGCTCATCGCGATCGGCAACAACAACGACTCGAAGGCGGCGTGTCCGGAAGCGGGCGCGTGCGCGAGCAACGACGCCGTGGAGGCGGCGGACAGCGCGAAGAAGATGGGGACCGTCTCGACCATCGCGTTCATCGCCGGCGGGCTCGGCGTCGCGTTCGGCGCCGTGCTCGTGCTCACCGCGCCTTCGTCGTCCAGTGATCGCGCTTCGGTGACGACGAAGACCGCGGCTTCGGCTCGTAGCTTCCGCGTCGTGCCGAGCTCCGACGGGCGCTCCGCGGGCATGTCCGTGATGGGGGTCTTCTGATGGTGCGTCGTTCGTTCCGCTTCCTCTTCGCCACGTCGCTCGCGCTCACCGGGTGCAGCGCTCTGCTCGACGTGAAGGACATCTACTTCGATCCCAACGCCGGCGGTGCGGGCAGCGACGCGTCCGACGACGGGACCGCGAGCGACGGCAAGATCCCAGTCGAAGGAGGCGCGGACGCCGCGACCTGCGAGGCCGATCTCCAGAAGGACGGAAAGAATTGCGGTCGCTGCGCGCACGACTGCGGCGGTGGAACGTGCACGGCCGGCGTCTGCCAAGCACTCGAGCTGACGTCGCTCACCGATACCCCGCTCGACGACATCGTGCAGTCGGGAGCGTCGTTGTTCGTTTCGACGCGAGTCACGACCACCAGCCAGACGGGCGGGATCTGGCGCGTTCCGAAGGCCGGCGGCGCGGTCGAGGCGTACGTCACGACGCACTACGCAGAGCGGATGGCGGTGCTCGGCGACAAGCTCTACTTCGTCGTCGACGAGTCGATCGCGAACGGCGGCGGACTCTTCTCGTGTCCCCTCGTGGGCGCGTCCCCTTGCACGCCGGCGCTCGTCGCGGCAGCCGAACAGCCCCGCTCGATCACCGTCGACAACGGTCGCCTGTTCTACGGCGACAACGCCTCGGGCAAGGGCTTGATGCTCTACGCGCCGCCCGCAGCGCCGGTCGTGTTCCTGCCCGGTTTCGGGTTCACGATCACCGCCTTCGTGAGCGGCAACCGGATGTTCTACAGCTACACGTTCCAGCCCCCGTCGCCGCCGCAGCACGCGAAGATCCTCGAGGCGTTCGCCGACGGAGGTGTCGACGAGATCGACACGTACGACAGCGACACCGCGAACGACGGCGAGCTCATCGGCGACGCGAACCAGTTCTTCTTCACCGCATACGATTACTCCGGAACGACCGGCGGCATCGTGCGCCGCATCCCGCGTACCGGCTCGTCGTCGGTGTGCAACTACGGTGGCATGGGCAACAAGCGCCCGGGGGGTATCCACACCGACGGCCCGCGGCTGTACTGGACGAATCAAGGCGAAGGCGCGGCGCAGCCCTACACGAAGGGCAGCATCGCGACGTGCGAGACGGCCGGATGCTGCGCGACGCCCGTCACGATGTGGACGGGCGACGGTCAGCCCACGGCCATCACGTCGGATGCGGACTTCGTCTACTTCGTCACGTACGTGAAGGGCGGCGTGTGGAAGGTCGCGAAGCCGTAGCGATGCGAAGCGCGAACGCCGGCGTCATCGCGACCGCCGCCGCGATCGTGGCCGCGATCGTCGCGGTGGCCGCGTCGTCGGTAGGCGTCGCGTGCTCGTCGTACAAGCCTGATCTCGGCGACACGGCCGCGGCGGACGCCGCGCCGGAACCACCTGCCGGCGACGCCGGTGCCGACACGAGCATCGACGCGAGCGCGTGCGGCAAAGACCTCGAGACGGATCCGAAGAACTGCGGGCGCTGCGGCCACGATTGCCTCGGCGGCGTGTGCACGGGCGGCAAGTGCGGCGCGGTCTTTCTCGGGACCGCCCCGAAGGCGCCGTTCTCGGACGTTCTCGTCACGTCGACGCACGTCTACGCGTCGACGACGGTGGAGCTCACGACGGAGTCAGGCGGCATCTGGCGCGTCTCGAAGTCGGGAGGCGACATCGAGCTCTTCGCGGCCATGCGCGACGCGCGCGGCATGACGGTCGTCGGCGACAAGCTCTACTTCGTGGTCGAAGCCGGGAGCTCGCAGCCGGGCCTCTACGCCTGCCCGCTGGCTGGGACCACGCCGTGCACGCCGAAGCTGATCGCGGCGGCCCAGAGCCCGCACGCCATCGCCTCCGATCGCGGCCGAGTGTTCTATCCGGACGGCACCGCAGGCCAGGGGCTGATGGTCTACGACACCGCGTCGGGCGCCGCGCCCACGTTGTTCCGTTCCGGCCAAGGGATCTTCGCTAGCCCAGGGAACGTCTTCGTCGACGGAGACATCAGCTACACCACGACGCAGGCATTCACGTTCCCGCAGCGCGGGAGCGTCATCGAGGTGCTCGCGAACGACACGCTGGTCGATGTCTATTCATACGCGAGCACCACCGCGAACGACGGCCGGCTCTTCGTCACGAGTGATTCGCTCTATTACACGGCGTACGACTTCGGTCAGCCCGGCGGCGGCGTCGTGCGACGTATGTCGCGTGGCGGCGTCGGAGGATGCGATCTCGGCGGCAGCGGCAACGCGCGCCC
>JAQBQJ010000015.1 GCA_028287065.1 Labilithrix sp.
AGAATGGCGCACTTCGTCGGGCGGCCCCGGCGTCAGCGTCCGTCGCCGGCCCACCCGCGCGGCTGCCTGCCACCGTGCGCACGGCCAACCGCGCGCTCGCGGCCCCCGCCCCCTCGCCTCGCCTGAGCGCCCTCGTCCCTCCGCGCTCGCCCCCGCGCTCGCCTCCGCGCCCTCGCCCACGCGCCCTCGCCCACGCGCCCTCGCCCGCGCGCCCTCGCACCTGCCCTTCCACGACCTCCGCGCTCGCGCCGTCGCTACCGCTACTCACCCCGAAGAAACAGGGAACGGAAATGGAAATGGAAATGGAAATGCCGGACCCCCATCCCCAGGACACGCGACGGCGTCGGACGTCCCGCCCCCTCTCGCCATTTCCATTTCCATTTCCATTTCCGTTCCCTGTTCTCTCGTCTCGTTCACGCAGTCTCCCCCCTGACTCCCTCCGGCCGTGCAACACTCCCGCCATGCCCGACGACGCCCCGAACCCCTACGCCCCGCCCGCCGAGCCCCTCCGCGCCTTCGGCGACCGCGACCACGACGTCGGGCCCAACGACTACGAGAGCGAGCGGCGGCCGGTTCTCCTCTGCCTCCTGCTCGGCGCCGTCTCGCTCGGGTTCTATTCGACGATCTGGCTCTTCAGGCGGCGGCGGTTTCTCGATCGCCTCGATGCCGGGAAGGAGCTCGGGACCGGGCTGCCGATGTTCATTCTCGTCGCGACGATCATGAGCATCCTCCTCGCGCTCAACACCGAGACCGCGAAGATGCGACCGCTCCTCTCGCTCGCCGCCGGCATCGGGACGATCATCGCCAACTTCCGCGTGCTCGGGATCCTCCGCTCCGACTGCGCACGCACCGGTCGCTTCCTCGAGTTCTCCACCCTCGGCACGTTCTTCTTCGGGATCTACTACCTGCAGTACAAGATGAACCAGATGGCCGACACGCCCGCGCGCGCCGAGTCACCACGCCGCAAGAAGCGCAAAAAGAAGAAGAAGGCGCCCGAGCTCGAAGCCGGCACCGAGCCCGGAGCCGCCGACGCCCCGCCGCCCCCCGACGAAACCGCTCCCTAAACCGACGTCGCCGGACGCGGCGGCATCGCCGACAGGCCGGCATCGCGGATGAGCGCCATGTCGTCCTCTTCGTCCGGGTTCGGCGTCGTGAGCAGCTTCTCGCCGTAGAAGATCGAGTTCGCGCCCGCGAGCATGCACATCAGCTGCGCCTCACGCGACAGCGACGTCCGGCCCGCCGACAGACGCACGCGCGCCTTCGGCATGAGGATCCGCGCGACCGCGATCATCCGCACGAGGTCGAGCGGATCGACCGGCGGCATGTTCGCGAGCGGCGTTCCCTCGACCGGGACCAAGGCATTCACCGGGACGCTCTCCGGCTGCGGATCGAGGTTCGCGAGCGTGCGAAGCATCTCGCAGCGATCGTCCGCGCTCTCGCCCATGCCGATGATCCCCCCCGAGCACACCGTCACGCCCGCCTTCCGGACGTTCTCGAGCGTGCGGAGACGATCGTCGAACGTGCGCGTCTTGATGATCGAGCGGTAGTTCTCGCGGCTGGTGTCGAGGTTGTGGTTGTAGGCATCGAGGCCGGCCTCGGCCAGACGCTTCGCCTGGTCCTCCGTGACCATGCCGAGCGTGACGCACGCCTCGAGACCGAGGTCCTTCACGCCACGCACCATCGAGAGCACGCGATCGAACGCCGGGCCGTCCTTCACTTCGCGCCACGCCGCGCCCATGCAGAAGCGCGTGGAGCCGAGCTCCTTCGCGCGACGCGCGCTCGCGATCACGTGCTCGACGTCGAGCATCTTCTCGGGACCGACGTTCGTGTCGTAGTGGCTCGACTGCGGACAGTACGAGCAGTCCTCCGCGCATCCGCCCGTCTTCACGCTGAGCAGCGTGCAGAGCTGCACCTCGTTGTCGGGATGATGCTGCCGGTGCACCGCGCGCGCCTCGTCGAGGAGCGGCAGCAGCGGGCGATCGTAGAGGCCACGAACGAAGGATCGCGTGAATTTCTCGGTCATTACGCCGCGCACCCTAGCTCGATCGGCGCGAGCCGCCAAGGCTGCCGAACCGGGTCAGTCGTCCTCGCCGGCGCCAGGATCCGAGTCCCGCTGGAACATCCGACCGATGGTGTTGCGCCCGATCTCGAGCCGCCGCGCCGCCTCTGCCTTGTTCCCGTCGCACGCGTCCAGCGTTGCGGCCACGTACCGCTTCGTCGCCTCGTCGAGCGTGAGCCCGAGCGGAATCGCCACCCCTCCCTCACCAGCGCTCGCCCCCGTAGGCGGCGCCGTCGGAGCAGCGGCCCCCGCGCTCGCCACCACCTTCCGCGTCCGCGGCAGATGCGCCGTCCCGATACGACCGTCCGGCGCGAGCACCACCGCGCTCTCGATCCAGTGCTCCAGCTCCCGCACGTTCCCCGGCCACGTATGCGCGCGCAGCACCGCGAGCGCCTCGCTCGACAGCTCCGGCGCCGGTCGCTTGTAACGCTTCGCGTACATGTCCGCGAAGTGATTCGCAAGCTGCTCCATCTCGGTGACGCCACGCGCGCGCAGCGGCGGGATCTCGATCTCGACGACGCGGATCCGATAATAGAGGTCCTCGCGGAACTTCCCCTCCGACACGAGCCGCTCGAGGTCCTGATGCGTCGCGCACACGACGCGCACGTCCGCGCTCAGCGTCTGACGACCGCCGACGCGCTCGAACGTCCGCTCTTGCAGGAACCGAAGCAGCTTGCCCTGCACGTCGTGCGGGAGATCGCCGATCTCGTCGAGGAACAGTGTCCCGCCCTGCGCCATCTCGACCTTGCCGGGCACACGACGATCGGCGCCGGTGAACGCGCCGCGCTCGTGCCCGAACAGCTCGCTCTCGACGAGCTGCGCCGGCAGCGTGGTGCAATCGACCGTCACGAACGGGCCCGCTTGCCGTCCGGAGTTGACGTGGATCGCCCTGGAAAATAGCCCTTTTCCAGTGCCCGTCTCGCCGCGCAGCAGCACGGTCGCGTCGGTCTGCGCCGCGAGCGTCACGCGCTCGTACACCGCGCGGAGCTCGTCGCTTCGTCCGACGATGCGATTGAACGGACCACGGAGCGTGAGCCCCGCGCTCGACGGCTCGGCCGGTCGCAGCGTCGTCAGCGAGAACGCGCGCGCGATCTGCGTCGCGAGCGCGACGAGATATCGCTCGTCGTCGTCGTCGAACGCCTCGCTTCCCTCGCCGGAGCGAGGCGTGCGATTGAGCACCTGCACGACTCCACGCACCGGCCCCCTGCCCTCCTCGCGGATCGGCACCGCGAGGATCGCGCGCGTCGTGTAGCCCGTCGCCTTGTCCACCGACGGATCGAAGCGCGCGTCCGTCGCGGCGTCCGCGATCCGCACCGGCTCACCGGTACGCGCGACCCATCCCGCGATGCCTCGCTCGAGCGGCAGACGAAGCGCCGGTAGCTCCGGGAGCAGCGCGACGCGGCTCACGAGGTCGCCGTGCTCGGCATCGACGAGCCAGATCGTGGCGCGCTCCGCCGACAGCGCCTCGGCGACGCGCTCGCATGCCGTCGTGAGGAGCGCATCGAAGTCGACCTCGCGCGTCAGGAGCGATGCGAGATCGACGAGCAACGAAAGCCGATTGACCATCAAAGCCTGTGCCGACGCTGCAAGTGGCGGAAGGAGCGCGGCTCTCTCGAAGGTAGCGTCCGACATGAGGTTCTGCATGCGAAAGAAGCCCTTGTGGTTAGGATGCCGGCATGAGGACGCTGGCCTGGATATCGTTCCTGTTCGCGCTGATCGGCGGCGTGCTGCTCGTCTCAGGCGACGCCGCAGCGTTCACACCACCGTCACCGCAGGGAGCGGTGACCGATACGTCGGGGCACCTGTCCGCCGAGGACGACCGCGTGCTCGAAGCGCACATCAGCGCGTATCGCGCACGCACGACCCACGAGCTTGCGGTGCTGATGGTCGGCTCGCTGAACGGCGAGAGCATCGACGACGTCGCGTACACGACGTTCAACACGTGGGGCGTCGGCAAGAAGGGCGCCGCCAACGGCGTGCTGCTCGTCATCGCCCCGGCCGAGCGCAAGATGCGCATCGAGACCGGCAAGGGCATCGGCGATCGCCTCACCGATCTCGAGTCGAACCGCATCCTCCGCGAGCGCGTCGGACCGCAGCTCAAACGAGAGAACTTCGTCGCCGCGGTCCTCGCCGGGCTCGAGGGCATCGAGGCCGCGCTCGATCGCGACGGCCCTGCACCGGCCTCGTCGCCGAAGGCGCCGCTGACGAAGCCGGCGCACGATTCGTCGTGGCTCGTGTTCCTCCTGCCGCTGTTGGTCCTCGGTCTGGCGTTCGCCGTCGTGGTGTGGATCATCGTCGCGATCGTCCGGAGGGTCGTCGGTGGCGGGCCCCGCTATGGCGGCTCGTACTCGTCGAACGACTCGTATTCGTCGTCGAACGACTACTCCTCGAGCAGCTCGTGCTCGTCCGGCAGCAGCGGGAGCTCCGATTGGAGCAGCGGTGGTGGAGGCGGCTCGGATTTCGGGGGCGGTTCCGGCGGCTCCGACTTCGGCGGAGGCTCGTCGGGCGGCGGCGGATCGAGCGACAGCTACTGACGAGCGATCACACGCGGGCGCTCACGCCGCCCGCCGCCGTTCGAAAGGGACCCCGAGATCGAGCACCATCCCTTCCCGCGCGGCCACGCTCGACGCGTAGAGCGCCTGCGCGCGCGCCTCGAAATCCGCGACCTGCGCGTCGGTGCGCATCGGGTCGTGATGGAAGAGGACGTACTTGCCGACGCCCGCCGCACGCGCGAGCTCCGCGCCCTCGACGTAGGTCGAGTGTCCCCAGCCCACCTTCGTCTCGTACTCCTCGGGCGAGTACTGCGCGTCGTACACGAGCACGTCCGCGCCCTGCGCGAGCGCAAGCAACGCGGGATCGACGCACGCGTAGTGCTCGGTGTCGGTCGCGTACACGAGGCTCTTGCCCTCGTGCTCGATTCGATACGCGACCACGCCTCCCGGGTGATTGCCCTTCGCGACGGTGACCTTCGCCTCGCCGATGTCGAACGTCTCGCCGAGCTTCACCTCGCGTGTGGCGAGCCGCGCGCCGATCTCGTCGAGCCGCACCGGGAACACCGGCGCCGTCATCTGATGCGTCAACGCCTCGCGCACCGACATGACGCCGTTCGCGTGCCCGACGATCGTGAGCTCCGCCTGCTTCATGTACACGGGCACGAAGAACGGAAGCCCCTGGATGTGATCCCAGTGGTAGTGCGAGAGCAGCAGCGTCAGGTCGAGCGGTTGCCCGTCGCGAAAGTCGCGCAGGTCGTGTGAATCACACGACACGCGCTCCCGAAAGTCGCGCAGCAGCTGGTTGCCGAGGCCGCGCAGGCCGGTGCCGGCGTCGAGCACGATGCGCGTCTTGCCGCACACGACCTCGACGCAGCTGGTATTGCCGCCGACCGCCGCCGTGTCGGGGCCCGGCGAAGCGATGCTGCCGCGGACACCCCAGAATCGAATACGCATGGGTCGTTCTCCTCGAGACGCGGGCACCACCTGGTGTCGCCACGCTCGGGCGCCCTTCCTTCAAGTCCGGTGCCATGCAACGAAAGCCCGTAAATCAAGGACCGAACGCGGTCGCTGCCCCGCGCGGGGGCACAGGGCTGCCGGTCGCGCGCGCCGTTTTGGTGCACGCCGTGCACGAAGGCAGCGTTATCCTCGCGGCATGTCGAAGCGCGTGCTCATTGCCGACGACTCGGCGGTAGCGCGGGTGTCGGTCGCGCGGCGCGTCAGGGCCGACGGCATCGAGGTCGAGGAGCAGGACTCGGCGGCGGGCGCCTCCTCCGTCGACGCTGCGGACCTCACATGCGCGCTGCTCGACCTCGAGCTCGGCGACGGCATGGGCACGGACGTCGCCGAGCGGCTCCGCGCCGGCAGCGGCGGGCTGCCGATCGCGTTCTTCACGAGCACGCGCACCCCCGAGGTGATCGCGCGCGCGAAGACGTTCGGTCCCGTGTTCGCGAAGCCCGATCAGCTCGATCAGGCGATCGACTGGGTCCGCCGGCACGGCCGCTAAATGGACGAGCATGATTCTCGTCCCTCGAATCGTGCTCGTCCATTTAGCTTTCACCCAGGTGGGGCCGAAGGCCCCCTCGTTGCTGCGCAACGATCCTCCCCCATCGCCTGCGGCGAAGTCGTGCTTCGCACGACGAGAGGTCGACTCCGCCCTCTCGCCCGTGCGAAGCACGGTTCGCCGAAGGCGATTCTGGGGAGGCTCGCGAGCCTGCGAGCGAGGGGGACGAAGTCCCCACAAGGGTAGGAACTAAGTCACCGAGCACGATCCGAGGTACGAGGATCGCGCTCGGTGACTTAGCTCGGGGGTACGCGCTTGAAGAGCCACCACCCGCCGACGTGGTCCTCGAGCGAGAGATCGTTCGGCGTGTAAGGCTGCGAGGCGGTCGGGCGCGTGCGGATGAGCACGAACTCCCAGTCCTCGAGGTGGTACGCGGGCCAGTCGATGAACTTGAGGTCGCTCTCGCTGTAGCTGGCGGGCAAGCGGAGCGCGGGGTTCGCGGGCGTCGGGTACAGCGCAGAGCCCTGGTGGAACCACACGTCGCTCACGACCACCGGACGATCGGCGAGCGCGAGCTTGTCGTAGTGGATGAACGGGTGCCCGGTGAAGACGTCGCTGTTCGGCTCGAGCGGCAGGTTGAGCAACGTGGCGTGCGCCGGCACGTGCGCGAGGACCTCGCGGTAGCCGCGAGCCTCGTGCTGGAAGAAGTACGACGCGACGAGCGCGACCATCGCCATCGTCGCGGCCGAGACGGGCGCGCCGATGTCCGCCGCGACCTCGAGCGGCCGCGGGAGCGCTTCGCGACGCATGCCGAGCAGCGCCAGCATGAGGACGAGCGGCAGGAGCCGACCGTCGACGAACCCGAACCAGCCGATCGCGTGCGGCAGCGCGAGGAACAGCACGAACAGCGCGCCCGCGCAGGCGTAGAGCGCGCGGCTGTGGCGTGCGCTGCCGCCGCCGGCGGTCATCTCGCGTCCGCTCTGACGGCCGAGCGCGCGCACCGAATAGAACGTGCACGCGATCGCGAAGACCCAGAACGCGACGCCGACGAGGAAGTCGATCCCGCTGCGCGTCATGAGCGTGGGCGTGACGAGCAGCTCGAACTTGGCGGCCGGGCTGTGGAACACCGGCATGAGCGGCGGCACGACGGGGACGGAGCCCGCGGGCGTGGTCGCGCCGCGCTCGATCCACGCCACCCACGACGCGAGCCCGAGCGCCGGCACGAGCGTGCGGAAGCGCATGATGCGCGCGCGGCTCGGACCCGTGCAGAGTGCAGACACTCCCGCGCAGAGAAGGAAGAGCGCGAACGCGTGGCCGTGCGCGACGAAGATGATCGGCGCGAAGACCGCCATCAGCACCTCGCGCTTGCGGAGGTCGGGCGCGTCGTCGTCGGCCGCGGCGAGCAGCTCGAGCCACATCACGAGGCCGAACAGCATGACGGCGACGCCGAGCAGGTAGCTCGCGAAGCCCATGAGCGTCATGAATCCGAACGAGAGCGTGATCCCGAGGAACCCGTACGTGGGCGACCGGTCGCCGTGGAGTCGTCGGCGCGCGTGCAGCAGCGCGAGCGGCGTCGCGATCACGGGGAGCGTGGCGAGGGCACGCACCGCACCGACCGGACCGATCACGCGGACGAACACCTCGCCGAGGAAGCGGAACAGCGAGTACGGACCGATGTGCGGCGCGAGGACGAAGAAGCGCGATTCGAACTCGCCGCTGAGGCCGGTGAAGCGATGGCGCATCGCGATGAGACCGGCGTGCGCGGGCAGGTCCTGGAACGGGAGCGCCTCGAACAGCCAGAACACGAGCACGGCGAGCAGCGCCACGGTGCCCAGGCCGATCCACGCCGCCCGCGCGCTGCGCACGACGCGCGACGAACCGGTCGAGCCGGCCGAGCCGGTCGAGCCGCTCGAGTCGTGCGAGACCGCCTCTCGCGCGGGTTCGGTCACATGCGTGGTCATGACCCGGGTAAGCCCCCTTATGGCGCGAGTTCGGGGCCGCCGCCAGTGTGCGGATGGTTCACAGCACCGATTTTCGAGGGATTTAAAGGCCGCCCTGCGCCCGGGACGCCGTTGGGACAGATTGCCAATGCCGCCCCCGCCGCGGTAGGTAAGTACGCGATGAGCCGCGCGTACCTCTGCGTGTCCATCGACACCGAGAGCGACAAGGGCAAGGGCTGGCGGTCGCGGCGGCCCATGTCGTTCGAGGGCATCACGGACGGCGTCGTCAAGCGGCTCCATCCGCTGTTCGAGCGGTTCGGCGCCAAGCCGACGTATCTCCTCTCGCCCGAGGTCCTGCGCGACGCGGGCTGCGTCGAGACGTTCCGGAAGCTCGCGCCTTCGTGCGAGCTCGGCACGCATCTCCACGGCGAGTACGCCGAGCCCGGGGCCTTCGATCCCGACGTGACCTCGGTTTTCCAGAGGGATTACGCGCCGGACGTGGAGCGGCAGAAGCTCACGTACCTGACCGATCTCTTCATCCGCGCCTTCGACCACCAGCCGCAGTCGTTCCGCGCGGGGCGCTTCGGGATCGGGCCGGCATCGATCGGGATCCTCGAGTCCCTGGGTTACGCCGTCGAATCGAGCGTCACGCCTCACATGGATTGGACGTCGTCGGGCGCGCCCGGCCTCTCCTTCCAGGGCGCTCCGAGCCAGCCTTACCGGCCCGACCCCGAACAGCCCGGCCGTCCGGGGAGCTCTGGCATGCTCGAGGTCCCGGTCACCATCCGGCGCCGCTTCCTGAACGCCATCCCGGGCATCGGAGGACGCGTCGAGCCGCGCTGGCTCCGGCCCACGCGCGGGACCGCGGAGCGTCTCGTGCGTGTCGCCCAGGACGAGATCGCCGAGGCGCGCCGCGCGGCGCCCCATCGCCCCGTGATCCTCAACGCCATGTTCCACAACGTCGAGGTCGTCCCCGACACGAGCCCCTACGCCTCGAACGAGGAGGAGGCACGAGGCATCCTCGATCGCCTGCGGGCGCTGCTCACGTTCGCGCGGCGCGAGGCCATCTCGGTGGTGGGCCTCGGCGACGTCCCCGAGATCCTGTCCATGTCCGCTCCGCAGGCGCGGGTGCCCAGCGCGTGACCGAGAAGAAGTCGATCCTCCGCACGACGTTGCTCGTGATGCCGGCGCTGATCGTGTTCCGCGTCGGCGAGCTCTTCCTGCCGTTGCTCCTCGCCTTCTGGTTCGGGCGGACCGCGGCGATGGACGTGTACTTCTTCGCGTGGGCCGTCTTCACGTTTGCCGGCTCGCTCGTGTTCTCGGCGTTCAAGGACTCGCCGCTCGTTCCGGTCCTCGCCGAGGAGCGCATCGCGAACCCCAAGGACGTGCCGCCGCTCGTCGGCTCCGTGCTGATGCACACGTGGGTGCTTGGCGGCGGGCTCGCGGTCGCCATCGGCGCGTTCGCGCTCGGGTGGTTCGCGTTCCGCTACCACGGCCCGGATTTCACGCTCGCCGCGTGGATGGTCCTGCCGTTCACGATCTACCTCGTGGTCATGGCCACGCGGACGTTCTTCGGCGCGCTCCTCACGGTCGAGCGTCAGTTCGTGGTGCAGCCGATCGCGAGCGGCCTCGGCATGCTCGTCAACGTGGTGGTGCTCGCGCTCGGCCACGCGCGCATGGGCGTGGGCCTCGTGCCCATCGCGGCGCTCGCGGGCGAGGTCGTGGTCGTCGCCATCCTCGCGTGGTTCACGATCCGGATCGTCGGCGTGAAGATCGAGCTCACGATGAAGAGGCCGGCGGCGCTCATGCGCGTCGCCAAGCTCATCGCGCACGAGGTCGGCGGCGGCGCGGTCACCCGCGTGAACCCCGTCGTCGATCAGCTCATGGCGGGCCTCGCGGGCGTCGTGGGCGCAGGCACGATGCTGCGTTACTCCGGCGACGTGGCGCTCGTGCCCACGTCGCTGCTGCAAGCCGCGCTCTTGCCCGTGCTGCTCTCGCACCTGTCGGAAGACTTCGCGCGCCGCGATCTCTCGACGTTCCGTCGAACCGTGGTGCGTTCACTCGCGACGGTCAGCGCTCTCTTGCTCGCGGCGACGGCGGTGATGTGGATCTTCCGCGCGCCGATCCTGCGTTTCGTGTTCCTCCGCGGCGAGATGGACGCCGAGGGCGTCGATCGGATGATCCGGCTCCTGCCGTATCACCTCGTCGGCCTCGCGCCGTTCGGGGCGCTGCTCGTGCTCGCGCGCGCGCATGTAGCCCTGAAAAATAGCGGGATCATGATAGGAATGGGGCTCCTGAACGCCGGCTCCAATGCCGCATTCAACGTGCTCTTGCTGCACCTCTTGGGGCTCGAGGGGATCGCGCTCTCGACGTCGTGCGTGCACGCCGCGATCGCGATCATCTTCTGGTTCCAGTTCGAGGCGCGCCTGAAGGTCGTGCAGCGCGAGAACGTGACCGCGGCCGCACCCGCGGAGGCGGCATGAACGACAAGCGCGCCGTCGTCCACGTCGTGGTCGCCGGCGAGGTCGGGGGCGCCGAGCGGATGCTCGTCGATCTCGCGCGGTCCGGCAGCGCGGGTGCGACGATGCGCACGCACTCGGTCGCGCTGCTCACGCCGAATGATCGCCTGCGCGCGCTGTTCCGCGACGCCGGGCTCGACGTCGACGATCGCGGGCCGGTGCGCGAGAGCGCCGCCTCCTACCTGGCGCGCTCACTCGGCCCCCGCGACGCGGCGTGGCTCGCCGGCGTCATGACGAAGCGCGGCGCCGGGATCGCGCACCTCCATACGTTCGCGTCGCAGGTCGTCGGCACCCGCGCGGCGCGCAAGGCCTCCGCGCGCGTCGTGCGCACCGAGCACTCGACGCGCGTCTACGACGACCCGAGCTGCTGGCCGTTCTCGCGCTGGTCGCTTGCGCGCGCCGATGCGGTGGTCGCGATCAGCGAGCACGTCGCCCGCGTCGCGATCGCGCGCGCGCCGTGGGCACGAGCGAAGCTCCGCGTCGTCCCGAACGGCGTCGATACGGTGCGCTTCGCGCCGGCGGAGCCACCGTCACGAACGTCCGCGACGGCGTCGGGGACTCCGCCGCTCCGCTTCGTGTCGCTCGGTCGCCTCGATCGTCGCAAGGGCCTCGACGTCGCGCTCGACGCGCTCGCGCTCGTCCCGAACGCGGTGCTCGATGTGGTGGGCGACGGCGACGAGCGCGCGTCGCTCGAGGCGCACGCGGCGCGCGTCGGAGTCGCAGGGCGCGTGCGCTTCCTTGGTTTTCGCGACGACGTCCGCGCATCGATCGCCGCCGCCGATGTCGCGCTCTCGAGCGCGCGTGCCGAAGGGCTCGGCATCGCGCTGCTCGAAGCGATGGCGATGCAGCGTCCCGTCGTCGCACTGCCTACCGGCGGCGTGCCCGAGATCGTGATCGACGGAAGCACCGGATGGCTCGCGCACGGGCACGGCGCCGAGGCCCTCGCGCGCGTGATGCAGGACGCCGTCGACCGCCGCGACGAGGTCCTCCGGCGCGGCGTCCGCGCGCACGCGAACGTGGCCGAGCGCTTCTCGATCGACGCGATGCGCCGCGGCTACGATGCGACCTACGACGCCGTCGACGCGCTCGCGACGCGCTGATTTGCAGAAAACGAAAGCGCTGCTCGCGCAGTACTGCTCAGACGCGGAGGTACGGGCGCCGACCAGCGCGTAGCGCGCTGCTCACCTGTCGTAAGCGCGCGAGAGTACGACCGCGCGCGCGTGACAGATTGCCACGATGGGGATAGACGCCTCGCGTTTTGCCGTGTTTTCCCCAGGATTTGTGCAACCTGTGGGCTTTCACCGTTCTTGCAGTCGCGCTCACGATGGCTTCCTATCCCGCGCCGCGCAGCCCGGCGTTCGTGCTGCTCCCGCGAACGATCTCTCCTTCGACGACCGCGGGCCCGCTCCGTCCGCTTCGTCGCTCGGACCCGCCGCCGAAGCCGACGGGCATGGCGGCGACGTTCCTCGCCGACGTCGTCGCCGGGCTCGCTCGCAGCCCGAAGTCGCTCCCTGCGCGTTACATGTTCGACGGCGTCGGCGCGCGGCTCTTCGCGTGCCTCGCGGGCTCGCACGACCATCACCTCACGCGCAGCGAGCTCGCGATCCTCGACGCGCGTGGCGCCGAGATCGGCGCGGCGATCGGGCAGCGCGTGCAGCTCGTCGACCTCGCATGCGGTGACGGCTTGCGCACCTCGATCCTCGCCGCGCACCTGACGTCTCCTGCGCGGATCGCCGTCGTCGATCGCGTGGCCGGCGCGGCGACGCGCGCCGCCACGACCCTCGGCGCGTCACATCCCGAGCTCCCGATCCTCGCGCTCGACGCGCAAGACGCGTGGAGCACGCGCGTTCCTTCGTGCGCGAACGCCTCGCGCACGGTCGCCTATCTGCCTGCGTCGATCATCGGCGAGCTCGAGCCGCGCGAGGCGAAGAACGAGCTCCGTCGCCTCGCGACCGAGTGCGGGCCGGACGCCGGCCTGCTCGTCGCCGTCGATCTGAAGAAGGACGCCGCGGAGCTCGAACGCGCCTACGCGGACCGCGCCGGCGTGGCCGCGTCGTTCACGCTCAACCTCCTCGCGCGCATCAATCGCGAGCTCGGCGGGAGCTTCCAGCTGGCCGCGTTCGATCATCGCGCCACGTACGAAGCCGTGAAGGGGCGCGTGGAGCTGCAGCTCGTGAGCAAGCGATGGCAGTGGGCGGCCGTGCACGGGCACTGGTTCAACTTCGGTCCCGGCGAGGCCGTCACGACGCTCGTCGCGTACAAGTACACGCTCGAGTGGTTCTCGTCGCTCGCCGGCTCCGCAGGCTGGAACGTCGAGCACGTGTTCATGGGCGACGACCGGAAGTACGCGCTCGTCCTCCTGCGCACGCCTCCGTCAGCGCGCTGACGGCACCGCGGACGAACGCACGATTCAGCCCAAAAACAAGCCTGAATCGTGACGGCACATGGCATGCTTCGCGCACGTCATGCTTGGCTCGTCGCGTCCGCTCGCCCTCGCCTTCGCCCTCACCGCCGCTTGCTCGTCGTCGTCGGGGCCGACGGACGACCCGCCTGGCGCGGCGACGGCCGCTCCGGTCTGGGAGGGCGCGCCCGACAAGCTGGCCGTCTTCGACGGTCGCCTCGCAACGCTCCCGATCGCCGTCCGCGCAGCCGACCCCGCGACGATCAACGTGACGGCGAAGAGCGACGTCGTCGAGACCGAGGTCGTGCCCGACGCCACGCCGGTGACCGACGGCGTGTGGCACGGCACGTTGCGCGTCCGTCCCGGGTACGCGCTGAAGGCGGATGCGCCGTCGACCGTGGAGGTCGACATCGACGCGGCGAACGGCGTGCACGTCCCGCAGACCATCGCCCTCGACGTCCACAAGATCGGTTGGCAGAAGCGCGTCACGTGGGATCCCGCGAGCGGTCCGCAGACGCGCGAGCACGGCGCGTTCTTCTACGACGCGGACGCCAGGGCCGCGTACCTGTTC
The DNA here is from genome assembly GCA_028287065.1 of Labilithrix sp. Classification (GTDB taxonomy): domain Bacteria; phylum Myxococcota_A; class Polyangia; order Polyangiales; family Polyangiaceae; genus Labilithrix. The sequence goes on from JAQBQJ010000015.1 coordinate 13,484, forward strand.
CAGGGCAGCGGTTACAGCCCCCAGTTCAAGCCGATCGCGGACTCGTGGCGGCTCGACGTCGCGACCGGCGCATGGGCACCATGGACGCCGACGGGTGACGTGCCCGTCGCGGGCGGCTCGCGTCGCGTCGCGCAGATCGGCCACACGAAGCGGTTCTACTCGTATGGCGGCTACATCGGCTTCGAGGCGACCGCGACGGACGACGGCGATCTCTACGTCGTCGACCTCGGCGACGCAGCGCACACGTTCACGAAGCTGAAGAACGTCGGAGCGGGCGCGGCGCGCGAGCTCCACACGATCGCGTACGACACCGAGGGCGAGCTGCTCGTCGTGTTCGGCGGCATCACGACGAAGCCGTTCCAGGACGCGCTCGACGACACCTGGCTCGTGAAGGTCACCGGCGACACGGCCACGTGGACCCAGGTGAAGACGACGAAGGCGCCAACGCCGCGCTACGGATCGTTCAGCGCGTTCGACGCCGAGTCGCGACGGCTGATCGTGTGGAGCGGCGCGCAGCTCCCGGACGATGCCGCCGATCCCGTCAACGCCGCGCAGGACGCGTGGGCGCTCGATCTGAACGCGACGCCCCCGAGCTGGACGAAGCTCGCGCCGGCCGGTGACGCGCCGAAGGGCCGCCGCAACGGCTGCAGCATGCCGGACCCGAGCGGGCGGCGCCTCTTCGTCTACGGAGGAACGAGCGACGGCAAGACGACGGAGAAGGGCCTCTACGTGCTCGATCTCGAGCCCGGGCACGAGGCCTGGACCAAGCTCGATCTCGCGAGCCCGCCGCCGCTCCGATCGAGAGGCTTCGGGTTCGCGACGGCCGAGGGCGACGTGACGTGCGCCTTCGGCAACGACAACAAGGGATTCAACGACGTCGCGTTCCTCGGCTACGCCGAGGCGCCGCCGAAGTGAGCGCGGCGACCGCGTTTCACTTCAGGCCGGCGCAGCGGCTCACGTAGGTGAAGACGCCCGTCTCGGTCGTGATGAAGAGCGTCTTGCCGTCGGCCCCGCCGAACGTCACGCCCGTCGGACGATGCGGCGCCTCGAACGGGATGGTGCCGAGCTTCTTCTTGTCGGGCCCGAAGACCTCGACGCGGCCGCCCCCGGCGCCGCCTGTGACGGCCTCGGCGACCCAGAGGTTTCCGCCGACGTCGACGGCGATGCCGTCGGGGACGTCGACGAGATCGGTCGCCGTGAGGAACGGCACGCCGGGAGCCGTGACGGCGCCGGTCGCTGCGACGGTGTAGACGAGCACGGACCTCGGATCCGGATCGGCGTCGAGCGGCCCGACGCCGACGTAGAGCTTCGTCTTGTCCGGCGAGAGCGCGAGGCCGTTCGCGCGACCGAAGTTCTGCTGCACGGCGACGACGCCCGAGTCACCGAGGATGCGGTACAGGCCGGCGGTCCCGATGTGACCCGTGTTCTGGTACTGCCCGTCGGTGAAGTAGAGGTTGTCGTTCGGGCCGACGACGACGTCGTTCGGGCTCGTCGCGCCGGCGTCGCCGAGCGCGATCGTTCCGGACGCGCCGCCGTCGGTCGCCGTGAGGACGAAGCTCGGCGTGCCCGCGGCGTTCTGCGCATCGACGGCGGTGACGACGAGCCCGCCGCGCAGCGCGTTGCCGAGCGGTCCTTGCAGCGCGCTGAAGCCGGTCGTCCGGAACGCCGCTGCGCCGCCGCCGTCCGGCGCGACGCGCGAGAGCCTCGGCGTGGCCGCGTTGTACTCGGAGTAGACGAGGAAGCCTCCGCCCGCGCTGTCGATCCACTGCGGGCCGTCGAGGAAGTTTCCGTTCAGCGCCGTGACGATCTGCGTCGTCGTCGCTGCGTCGAGCGCGACTCCGCCGTCCGCCGTTCCGCCGTCGGGCGTGAGTGGGTTGCCGATGCACGGATTGACGACCGCGCCGTCGCTCGCGTCCGCGGCGTCCGGCGTGGTGCTGCCGTCGTTTCCGCTGCTTGCGTCGTTGCCGGACGGGCCGCCTTCGTTCTGACCCCCGCCCGCGTCCTCACCTTCACCGCCGCCGTCGCTCGAGTCACTCGAGCAGGCGTACGCATAGAAGGCGATGGGGAGCGCGACAACGACGAGACCGAGGCGACGACGAAAGCTCATGATGGGTACCTCCAGTGAAGATCTCGAAGGCTAACACGCCGAGAGCATCCCCTTCGCGAGCGCATCCATCAGGACCGCGAACGAGCGCTCGTCGAAGCCGGCGCCGCTGCGCAGCCAGTCGACGTGACGGGCGTCGGCGACCGGATCCGGAGCGACGCCACCGGCGATAACCGCGGCATCCAGCGTCACTTCGAGGGGGACCGCGTTCGCGTTCTCCCTGTCGTTCGCGTCGCTCGCCTTCGCTCGGCCCCCGAAGATCGAGGGCCAGAACGGCCGGGGCGCGACCGCTCCGGGGAAATGCCCGAGCACGTCGAGGTGATCGGCATACCCCGCCCACGCGACACGCCCCCAGATCTGCGACAGCACCGGCACGACGCCGTCGTTCGCGCGGGCGCCCGGCGCCTTGCCGAAGGCGCGGGCGAGGACGGCCTCGGCGTCGCTGGCGTTCTCGTTCTCCGGCGCGGCGCACGGATAGCGCTCGTCGTACCGCGCCGTGATCCCGTACATCGTCGTGAAGATCGCGGACGAGATGGCACGCCACGGCCCGGACAGCGAACGCGCGAGCGTGCTCGGCGTCGGCGGCGGGGCCTGCGCGCAGGTGCACTGGTAGAGGACGCCGGGGCGGTCCTCGATTCCGGCCTGGAACAGGTCCATCGCCTCGGGCGTGAGCTGGATCATCGCGCCTTGGTCGCGACGGATCGCGTCGAGGTAGCCGCGGACCTCGTGGCTCGTGGCGGGCTCGAGCGCCCGGAGCAGCGCGTCGGTCGTCTTGTCGAGGAGCCGGAGCTCGATGCCGAGCGTGCGATCGAGCCGCCCGATCGCGACGACGAGCGCGCTCGCGGCGGCAAGAGGCGGCGCCCCGAGCGAGAGCCCGATGAACGTGAGCGCGCTGACGGCGTAGAGCATCCTCTGGCCGCTCACGGTCGCGAAGAAGCTCGCGAGCGGCGTGCCGTAGTGCGGCGTGCTCATCGTCGTCACGCTGCGGAGACGCGAGAGCCACGCGAGGTTCTCCTTCGCCGTCGGAAGGCGCGCGGACGGCGAGGACACGAGCCGCGCGTCGAGCCCGCCGGTGGAGTGCCCGAGGAGGTGAATCGTCCCCTCCCCGTCGTCGGCCGTCTTCGAGACGAGCTCCGCGAGCCGGACGGCGCGGCGGCGGATCGACGCCGTCGGCGAGACGTCGACGACGTGCGGCTCGAGCTCCTTGCCCGCATCCGCGAAGCGCTTCACGAGCGCCCGCTCGACGTGCGCGAAGTAGTCGTACGTGGCGAGCCGGCCGAAGCCGAACATCCCCGGAGAGAGATACAGGCGATTCACAGGAGAAAAAGAGAGCAGAGAACAGGGAACAGGGGACAGAGAATGCGGATTCGGATTCGGCCGGGATCGATTAGATCGGGTGGTATGCCGCATCGGCTCGGAGTCTTCGAGACGGATCTCGCACGCGCCGCGACGCTCCCGGCGTTCGCGTATACGGACCCGGCCATCCTCGCCGCCGAGCAGGAGCGCATCTTCCGGCGGTCGTGGGAGCCGGTCGGGAACGCGGTCGACGTCGCGCAGCCCGGCAGTTTCCTCACGGCCGAGGTCGCCGGCGCGCCGATCGTCGTCACCCGGGACGCGTCGGGCGAGCTCCGCGGCTTCTACAACGTCTGCCGGCATCGCGCCGGGCCGGTGGCGATCGGAAAAGGCACGCGGAAGTCACTCACGTGCCGCTATCACGGGTGGACCTACGCGCTCGACGGCCGGCTCGTCACGACGCCCGAGCTCGGCGAGGTGCAGGATTTCGATCGGAGCTGCCACGGGCTCCGTCCGGTGCGCGTCGAGACGTGGGGCCCGCTCGTCTTCGCGTGCCTCGACCACGCCGCGCCTCCTCTCCTGACGATCCTCGGCGCGATCCCCGACGAGACCGCCGCGCACGAGCTCGCGGCGATGAAGCCGGTCGCGAGGCGCGAATACGAGATCGCGTGCAACTGGAAGGTCTACGTCGACAACTTCCTCGAGGGCTATCACCTGCCGACGGTCCATCCGGGCCTGTTCCGGGAGCTCGACTACGCGCGCTACCGCGTCGAGACGTTCGCGGCGTACTCGTCGCAAATCGCGCCGATCCGCCCTGCCCTCGCCGGCGACGGAACGAAGGACCGTTACTACGAGCCCGCCGACGGCGAGCTCGCGGCCCTTTATTACTGGGTGTTCCCCGGCTGGATGCTCAACATCTATCCGGACAACATGTCCTTGAACGTCGTGCTGCCGCGGGGTCCCGATCGCTGCGTGACGGTCTTCGAGTGGTTCAGGAAAGATCCGGATGCGCCCGGCGCGGCGGAGGCGATCGCGCGCACGATCGAGTTCAGCCACGGCATCCAGCTCGAGGACATCGGGATCTGCGAGGTCGTGCAGCGAGGTCTCGCGTCGGGCGCCTACGAGCGCGGCCGCTTCTCGACGCTGCGCGAGAACGGCGTCCATCACTTCCAGTCGCTCGTGCACGCGGCGCTGACGGCGCCCTAGCTCGGACGGACGCGCCCGGCGCGCTTCGCACCGTGGTGACGGTGCAACACTGGCCGGGCGTTGCCCTCGAAGGTCTCCATCACCTCTCCGCGCGGCTCACTGCGGCGTCACGCCACGCGAAATTGTCGTGGATGTACGAGGTCAGGCATGACGCACCAAACGCTCGAGATTACGCCGTATTCACGAGTTACCGCGCGGATTTGCTTGCGGTAGAGGTCGTACCTAAATCAGCCGGTCCGTCGATTGGGGTTGGCTGGCCCCCCTGGTGCAACGTATCCCCTGGTAACGCGTAGCTCAGTACGCGCCTCTGGGAGGAGCTCTTCCCCTGGAGTCCACACGCCGGAGGTGAGAAGTGACGAAGCACCAGCGACCGGCTTGGCTTATTGCGGCGATTGCAGGTTTCTCGGTCTCGGCGCTGTCCCTTGCGGGGGCCGCGGGTTGCGCCCGGTCTCTGTATCAGAGCCCGGTCGGCCAGCGCGTCTTCGGCACCACCAGCCTGACCTCGGCCAAGGCGACCCTCGAGGCGTCTCCTTCGCCCGGAAGCGTCCAGCTCACGTCGTCCTCCGTGGCGCGCCTGAACTTCGCGAGCGCGGACATCCCGGTCGAGCAGCTCCTGCGCGTCGGCGACCGCCCCCTCGCGATGAACGGCCTCTGTCCGCCGGACATGGCGAGCATCGACGACAAGTTCTGCGTCGACAAGTACGAGGCCTCCCTCGTCGAGATCATGCCCAACGGCGACGAGCGCGCCTGGCCCTACTACCAGCCGGTAGACGGCCACACGGTCCGCGCGGTCAGCGAAAAGGGCGTCTATCCGCAGGGCTACATCAGCGAGAAGCAGGCGATCGAGGCGTGCGGCCGCTCCGGCAAGCGTCTCTGCAAGCCTGCCGAGTGGAAGACGGCGTGCAAGGGCCCCGAGCCGAAGAAGTTCGGCTACGCGAACGAGCGCACGCCCGGCACCTGCAACGACAACGGCAAGAGCCCCGTGGGCACGTTCTTCCCGGCGGCGGTCGCCGAGGGCAAGGCGTGGACCTGGGACAAGATGAACGACGAGCGCCTCAACCAGATGTCCGGCGGTCTCGCCGAGACCGGGTCGCACGAGGGCTGCACGAACGGCTACGGCGTCTATGACATGGTCGGCAACCTGCACGAGTGGGTGCTCGACTCGGCCGGCACGTTCCAGGGCGGCTACTACCTGGACGTCACGCAGAACGGCGACGGCTGCGGCTACCGCACCGACGCGCACGAGGCCTGGTACCACGACTACTCGACCGGCTTCCGCTGCTGCGCCGATCCTGCGCAGTAAGCGCGCAGCGCGCGAAATTTCGTTCGTTAGATTGTCGACGCGTCGATCGGCCTCTGTCATAACGGGTCGCGATGCGTCCCCTCGTCCTGGGCTGCGCGATCTTCCTGAGCAGCGCGTTCGCCGCGGGCTGCTCGCGTACTCCTCCTACGCCCGCCGCGTCCCTCGCGACGGCCGCGACGGCCGCGACGGCTAGCCCGGCGCCCACCGTCGGCACCGCGACGCTGCGGCTCGCCACGGCCGTCGAAGAGGCCGATGCCGGCGTCGCGAGCGCGACCGCGCCGCCGTCGCTCACCGGCAAGACCGTGCTCCACGTCGGCGACTCGATGGTCGGCGGCAACTTGGGGCTCACGCGCGCGCTCGAGCAGCGCTTCTCCGCCGAGGGCGCGAAGTTCGTGCGCGACTTCAAGGTGAGCGAGTCGATCGTCAGCTACGACCACTCACCGAAGCTGAAGAGCCTCGTCGAGAAGCATCGTCCCGACATCGTGATCATCACGCTCGGCACGAACGACGTCTTCGTGCCCTACCCCGCGTCGATGGCCGCGAACGTCCAGAACATCGTGAAGCGCGTCGGCGCGCGCGAGTGTTACTGGATGGGCCCACCGACGTGGAAGCCCGACACGGGCATCGTGCAGGTGCTCAAGGACAACGTCGCGCCCTGCAAGTTCTTCGATTCGAGCAGCCTGAAGCTCCAGCGCGCCGGGGACGGGATCCACCCGACCGATCGCGGCGGCGCCGACTGGGCCACGAGCTTCTGGACGTTCTTCCGCGCGTCGCCGGCCGCGAGCGCCGCGCACGCGGACGCCGGCACGCCCTGATTCAGCGATCGCCGACGGAGATCTCTCCGCCGCACGGGACGTCGATGCTGTGCGTGGAGCCGGCGCTCCCGAGCTTGACGGCGCGCGTCCCGCATTTGACGACCACCGCGTCGGGGGTCTGACCGACGGTCTTCTCGTCGACGAAGATGCGGCGGCCCGGGGCGGTGCCGGTGGTCTTGATGCGGCCGCTGCCGGGCGGGAGGTCGTCGGAGGTCGCGGCGAAGGCGAAGGCGGACGCGGACGAGGACGCGGAGGCCGAGGCGGACGCGGACGCGGAGGCGGACGCGGTCGCGCTCGGTTCCGACGGGACGAACGGGCTCTGCGTAATCGCAGTGGCGGGCGTCGTCGGCGCGAGCGCGATGGGCTTCGGAGGAGGCGGGACCGGAGGCGTCGCCGCGATCGCGCGCGTCTTCTGCCAGCGCACGTACGCGACCGTGCCCGCGACGCCGGCGGCGATCGTGAAGAGCAGCACCGCGACGATCGCCAGGAGCGGCGCGCCACGCTTCGGCGGCGCCTGGCTGTCGGTCGAACGCACCGGCGCATGCGCGCCGCTCAGGCTCCCCGAGTGGCTCGGCGGAACGGTGATCACCTCGGGGCCGCGCGCCGGGTGACCGGAGATCGGCGGCGAGGGCGTCGCAGGAGGCGGCGCGGCGGGGAGCGGCGGCGCCGCGACGGGCGGCAGCGCCGCCGGGCTCTTC
>JAQBQJ010000055.1 GCA_028287065.1 Labilithrix sp.
AGCGCCTCGAGGATCGCGCGCAGATCGCGGATCGATACGCGCTCCTCGACGAGGCGCCTCAGCACGTCGGTGAGGAGCGTGAGGCTGACCGGCTTCGGCACGACGTTGCGCACGGTCGCGGGCGCGAATTGCTCGAGCTCGTCGAGGAGCCGCTGCGTCTCCGCGAGGCCGAGAAAATCGGCTCCGCGTGCGCGAAGGAGCTCCGCGGCGACCTCCGCGATCGCGCTGACCGCCTGCGCTTCGTTCAGCGTCGCCGGGACGGGAACGACACGCGCCGGCACTTCGAAGAGTGACACCACCGCGTGCCGCGCGGGCAGACCGGGCGCGGCGCGCACGCGCGGAGGGGGAAGTGGAACGCCGAGATCGGCGAAGAGCCGCTCGCGGAGACCGAGCGCGGTGCTCCGCAGGCTCTCGCGTGCCGGCGCTGCGCCCTCGCTCGTGCCTTCGTCGAGGAGCGCCGCGAGGTCCTCGGAGACCTCGATGCTCCACGGCACGACCATCGGGACGAACGACGTCTCGAAGCTGCGCCGCGCGCCGGTCGCTGCAGGTCGCGGCTCGGTCGCGTCGCGCTGATCGTCCTTCTGCATCTGACGCCCGCGCGCCCGCGCGACAAAGAAGAGCGCCGCGGCGATCACGAGGAACGGCGGGGCAGGGAGGCCCGGCACCATCGCGAGCAGCACGACGAAGACGGCGGCGACCTTGAGCGCCTTCGGCATGCCGAAGAGCTGACGGGCGAGCTCCTCGCCGAGGGGGGTATCGGGCTCCTCGCTCGCGACGCGCGTGACGAGCACACCCGCTGCGGTCGATAGGACGAGCGCCGGGATCTGCGAGACGAGGCCGTCGCCGATCGTGAGCAGGCCGTAGCGCTTGAGCGCGTCGACGGCGGGCATGCCCTTCTGTCCGACGCCGATCGCGAGGCCGCCGAGGATGTTCACGACCGTGATGACGAGCGACGCGATGACGTCGCCCTTCACGAACTTCATCGCGCCGTCCATCGATCCGTAGAACTGGCTCTCGCGCGAGAGCAGGCGGCGGCGGCGGCGTGCCTCGTTGCCGTCGATGGTGCCGGAGCGGACCTCGGCGTCGATCGCCATCTGCTTGCCGGGCATCGCATCGAGCACGAACCGCGCGCCGACCTCGGCCACGCGCTCGGAGCCCTTCGCGATCACGACGAACTGGATGACGGTGAGGATGAGGAAAACGACCGCGCCGACGACATAGTTGCCGCGCACGACGAACCCGCCGAACGCCTTGATCACGTCGCCGGCGTTGGCCTGCAGCAAGATGAGCCGCGACGACGACACGTTCAGCGCGAGCCGGAACAGCGTCGTGAGGAGCAGCACCGTCGGGAACGTCGCGATCGCGAGCGCGTCCGGCACGTAGAGGACGACGAGCAGGATCGCGACGGAGAGAGAGAGGTTCGTAGCCAGGAGGACGTCGAGCAGCCAGGTCGGCAGCGGGACGATCATCATGGCCACTACACCGACCACCAGGGCGGCGAGGGCGAGCTCGGCGCCTCCTAGCCCCGTCCTTCCAGACCTCGTTCCAAGTGTGCTGGCCACTCCCCGCATGGGCCGGAGCCTAAACGCGCGGTGGCGCCGTGCGTCTCGAAATCCGCACAAATTGTTGATGTGTACGCGAAGGTTATCGGGCTATCATCGTGAGAATCTTCGAGCGATGGCGATGAGCAACCAGCCCGTCCAGCCGCCTCTCCGGCGCACCGGAACAGGCCTCTCCGACGTGGGGCGCAAGCGACAGTCGAACGAAGACGCGTTCTTCTTCGACGATCGACTTGGGCTCTACATCGTCGGCGACGGCATGGGCGGTCATGCCGCCGGCGAGATCGCCAGCCAGGAGGCCGTCGAGACGGTCTACGGGATGGTGAAGCGCGGGATTGGCAATCTGCACGAGCTCGCCGACCCGCTGGTCGAGGAAGACGTCCGCGCCGCCAGCCGCCTGATGGAGAGCGCCATCCAGGCTGCGACCTACATGGTCTTCTCGATGGCCGAGATGGACCGCGGCAAGACGGGCATGGGCACGACGCTGAGCGCGCTGCTCGTCCTCGGCGAGTTCGCCGTCACCGCGCAGGTCGGCGACAGCCGCATCTACAAGGTCAACGGCGACACGGTCGAACAGCTCACCGAAGATCACACGCTCATTGCCTGGCAGCTGAAGCAGGGGCTCATCACGCCGCAAGAGGCGAAGAAGTCGCCGCATCGCAACGTCATCACGCGCGCCGTCGGCAACCGTGACTACGTGCAGGTCGACACGGGCCTCGTGAAATTGAAGCAGGCAGACAAGTTCCTGCTCTGCAGCGACGGTCTGCACGGCTACCTGCGCGAGAGCGACATCGCTCCGATCGCGAACCTCGGCGGAGAAGACGCCGTGAAGAAGTTCATTGCCCTCGCGAACGAACGCGGCGGCAAGGACAACATCACGGCGATTTTGGTCGAGATCGACTGAGCGGGCAGCCGGCTCAGCCGCGCAGATCGACTAGGTCGCGTCGTCGGGCCGGCACAGAAGCTCGAGATCCGAGATTGACGGAGAATCTCGGAAGCGCGGAAGGCGTCGCGCCTCGATCGCGCGTCGGAGCCTCGTGGTTGCGGTCGGAATCGTGCCGCTCGCGTGATCGCGACACGCTGAAGCTCTCGCTCGCGCGGCCCGATTCCGCCCGCTGGATGGAGTCTCCGACCCGACCTGCCACGTCGCCCGCCCCATCGACCTTCGCCGCGACTTGCTGACAGCTCGGAGAAACGCCGCGCGCTGCGAGAACATACAAAATAGTTCCGCGCTTCCGCGCTTCTCTTTCAATCTCGTCTCGGTCGACGTGCGCGCCGGGAAGACGCGTTACCGAGGGCGGCGCGCGAGCGCGAACAGCTGACACCCCAGCGGGCTCGTCGGCACGTTCAGGAAGTTCGCGACGTACAGCGCCGTCGAGAGCGCTTTTGCGCGCGGCGAGTACGCGCCCGTGCCGAATTTCGACATCGCGTAGCCCGGCGACACGTTCGTCGCGTATTTCAGCGCGACGAAGAACGGGAAGCCCCAGTTCTCGAGCGCCTCGATCGCGAAGCCCGGGCGCTCGAGGAGACGACGCAGCTCCTTCGCCGACGGATGCGCGGTGTGGCCCCAGTGCTTCTCCGTCGCGTGGACCTTGCCCGTCGGGCACGTGAGAAGGAGGTGGCCGCCCGGCTCGACCATCGCGAAGAGGTTCTCCATCGCGCGCTCGGGTCGACCGAGATGCTCGAGGACCTCCGTGCACAGCACAGCGTCGAACCGGCGCGGCAGCGCGCCTTCCTCGATGTTGAGCGCGTCGTACGTCGCGCCCTTGTCGTGCTCACGGTTGCTGGCGACCGTCTTCGTCGAGAGGTCGACGCCCGTCCACTCGCGCACGCCTTGCACCTGCGGGCGCAGCCAGCGCAAGAGCTCGCCGGTCCCGCACCCCACGTCGAGCACCGTCTGCGCACCGCAACGCTGGAGCGTGCGGAGCAGCCATCGGCGGCGATGCCGGACGCCCGGGTTGTACTTCAGGAAGTCGGGGCACTTCCCCCAGAAGTCGTCGTACACCTCGACGTTCTTCGCGGTCGCGGCCGAGCTGCGCTCGCTCCCAGCGCGATCAGCGTTCGACTCGGCAGGGGGATCCGAGTGTATCATTCACTCGATGGTAGCCGAGGACACGGCCGGATCCACGCGCAACGACGAGGCTGTCACGGCGCTGAAATGCGTCGCGCGCCTGTCGGAGCTGAAGCCCTCGGGCCAGCTCTCGCGCTGGGTCGACGACCACGATCTCCTCATCTTCGAGCACCACGGACGCGTGAAGGTCCTCAGCAACATCTGCCCGCATCTCGGCGGCCCCGTCGGCTACCACAAGAAGAAGGACGGCCGCTTCACGTGCCTCTGGCACAACTTCCAGTTCTCGGCCGACACCGGTCAGTGCGTCAATCACCCGAAGCTCTGCCTGCGTGAGTACAAGACCGAGGTCCGCGGCGACGAGATCTGGGTGCAGCTCGTGGAGAACACCTAGATGACGTTCCTGTATTCGGAGTCGGAGCGCGAGATGGACTGCCCGAAGGAGGTGGTCATCTGGAACTACTTCGATCACGAGCACGTCGTCGGCACGCACTACAAGAACTACAGCAAGGTGAGGGTTCTCGCCGAAGAGGACGGCTGGTGCCTCGTCGACCGCGCGTACAAGCTGCCGCTGATCAACTTCGCGACGTCGTCGGTCGGCTTCATGCACCTCGTGAGCCCGAACCACATCAAGTCGTTCCAGATGGGCAAGCTCGGGCTGCTCATGGATCAGGACATCTTCTTCGAGGATCTCCCGAACGATCGCTGTCGCGTGAAGGGCACCTATCGCCTCGAGGTCCCGAACGGCCTCGGCTTCCTCCAGCCGCTCTGGGCGCGCATCACGAAGCGCTGGTTCGATCTCACGTGGGACGAGGACGCGCCGATGCGCCTCCGTCGCTGGAAGGTCTGGAAGCTCGGCTTCCGTGACTTCCGCGGCGTCCCGTACATCAACGAGAAGAAGGCGAAGCCGCCGAACGCGGAGGTTCGCCCGTATCCCGTCGAGCTGCCCACGCCGAAGATCACGCCCATCAAGGGCGAAGGGGTCTCGCGTCTCTTCGAGCAGAGCGAAGAGGTCGGCTATGGTGAAGGCGGCTGAGGGCTGCCCGCACCCGGCATGGACGCCGCTCTACGACGCCGTTCCGGATTACGAGCACCGCGCCTCGCGCGCAGCCTCGTTCGTGCAGTGCCCTCGGTGTGAGCTGATCCGGCAAGAGCCGCTGCCCTCGGCCGACACGCTCCGCGACGACTACGACGCCGAGTACCCCGCCGACTATCGCGCGCATGTCGCTTCCGACGATCCGTCGCTGTTCGCGCGCGCCGTCGCGCGCCTCAAGGAAGTGCAGGCGGGCCTCTTGCTCGCGAAGATCCGCCGCTTCTTGCCGGACCACGGCGCGCCGATCCTCGAGCTCGGATGCGGCGCGGGGCACTTCCTCCGGCGGCTCCGCGCGGCGGGGTTTTCCGATCTGCACGGCGTCGATCGGAACGCCGAGCTCGGACCTGCGCTACGCAAAGACGGCATCGCGTTCACCTCCTGCGATCTCGATCGCGGGCTGCCGCTCGAGCGTCGCTACCACACGATCGTCCTGAACTACCTCATCGAGCACCTCGCCGATCCGGAAGCCGTGTTGCGCGAGTGCGCCGAGCACCTCGTGCCGGGCGGACAGCTCCTGATCCTCACGCCGAACTCGGCGTCGGTCGCGCATCGCGTGTGGAAGCGCTTCTGGTCGGGGCTGCACGCGCCTCGTCACACGTTCCTGCACTCGCCGGCGTCGTTCCGAAGCGCGGCACGTGCGCTGGGCTTCGAGCGCATCGACATCACGTTCCCGACCGATCCCGGGAGCTGGGCGCTCTCGGCGCAGAACTTCGTCGAGGGTCATCGAACGCGCGCGGCCGCCCCGCGCTACGGCACGAAGCCGTATGCGCTCGGGCTCCTGCCGTTCGTCTATCCGTTGGCGCTCGCGGAGAGCGCGGCGGGGCGCGGCTCTTCGATGCTCGCGAGGCTCGTCGCACGAGGAGCCGGCGGCGCGTCGAAGCCGGCGCGCGACGCGATCGTGTAAGCGGTCTTGTCCTGCGACTCGAAGTACGTGCGCACGATGACCTCGGCGAGGATGCCCGTGCCGAGGAACTGGAACGCCATCAGGAACAGCATGATCGAGATCATGAACAGCGGGTTCCTGTGCACCCAGATGCCCTCGTCGAGCTTCTCGAAGAGCACGTACCCGGCGATGAGCGTGCCGGCCGCGAACATGATCATCGCGAGCGTGCCGAAGACGTAGATCGGCTTGGTCTGGTAGCCGCGGAGGAACGACACGGTCATCAGATCGAGGAGCACCTTCGTCGTGCGACGCAGGCCGTACTTCGAGACGCCGGCGGTGCGCGGGCGATGGTTGACGACGACCTCGCCGATCTTCGCGCCCTGGCTCGCCGCGATGACGGAGATGAAGCGATGCATCTCGCCGTAGAGCTTCATCTCGTCGGTGACGTGCTTGCGATAGACCTTCAGCGAGCAGCCCAGATCGTGGACGTCCGTGCCGGTCATGCGGCGGATCATCCAGTTCGCGATGCGCGAGGGGAGCTTGCGGAGGAGCGCGCCGTCGCGCCGAGCCTTGCGCCAGCCCGTGACCATGTCGAAGCCGTCGTCGAGCTTCGCGATCAGCGCGGGGATGTCCTTCGGGTCGTTCTGGCGATCGGCGTCCATCGTGACGACGATGTCGCCCGAGGCGCAGCGGAAGCCGGCGTCGAATGCGGCGGCTTGACCGCTGTTCTTGCGGAAGAAGACGGCGCGGAGGCGTGGATGCTCGGTGGCGAGCTTCTTCAAGAGCTCGGCGCTGCCGTCGTTGCTGCCGTCGTCGACCGCGATGATCTCGTAGTCCTTCGCCATGGCATCGAGCGCTTCTTCGATCTCCGCGAGCAGCGGAGTGAGGTTCTCCCGCTCGTTGTAGATCGGCAGAATGACGCTGATATCCATATGTTGCGGCGTACCACGCGAGTCGGACGATGTCACGGTGGAGCGCCGCACGAGACGCTCGGGTGCTCGCGCGTGACCGTCGCGAGGATGCGCCCGTCGCGAGTCGCTTTCGCGCACGTCTTGTCGCCCGGCGTGAGCGATGAGGAGCCGTCCGCATCCCACACGACGCGCGCCCAGATCTTCCCGCACGGCCGGCCCGCGAGCGGGACGTGGATGCCGTCGTCCTTCGCCGGAGTCTTGCGATCGACGACGTGCTTCGCGAGCGTGCGCGGCTCGGGCGAGAGGCCGACCGGCGTGAAGAGGCCGTACTCGTAGTAGACCGCCTCGCGATCGAGCGCGCCGGGCGGAAGGACGAGCTCGCTCGGGCAACCCTCGAAGCGAGCGATCAGCATCGAGCCACGGAGGAGCTCGATCGCGTAACCGCGCTCGAGAAACTCCGCCGCGTCCTCGGGCTTGCCGCCCACCATGTGGATGCCCTCGAACGGCATGCCGTCGGCGGCGAGCTCGGTGAGGACGCTTTGGCGGAACGGGGCCTCGGTCTTGAACCAGCGGCTGCGCGAGAGCGTCTCCATGTTGGGATCGGGCGGAGGCGGCAGCGGAGCGTCGGGGCGCAGCGCGATCGCGTGGATGGAGGGAGAGCCGTTGAAGAGCGTGGGCGCGATCCCGCCGTGATCGACGAGCTGCAGCACCGGCATGTTCGCGCCCATCGCCGCGCGCGGGACGGGGCTCAGCGAGGGCTCTGTCGGCGCGCCGCAGAAGGCATCGACGATGATCGACAGCCGCGCGCCCTCGAAGTGGAGCGGGGCGTCGAGCGCGGAGAGCGCATCGCCGCACCCGCGCACGAGGTCGCGATGGAGGCTCGCCGACACGAGGCTCGACGCGATCGCGAGGCCCGCGAGGGCAGGGGCGACGGCGCGTGCGCGCGACGACCAGGCGTCGGGGACGCGCACGAGCACGAGGCCGAGCACGGCCGCGAGCAGCGCGAAGCGCGGCGCGAAGAACTGCCAGCCCGGGATGTGCAGGGGCACGATCACCGAGCCGAGGAGGAACGCGACCGCGAGCCATGCGAGCGCTTGCTCCGCAGGCGTCGCTTCCTTCTTCTTCGCACGCGCGAGCGTCCTGGCGATTCCGTACACGACGAGCCCGATCACGAGCCACGCGCGCAGGCTCGGCCCCGGCACGAACCAGCGCGAGATCTCGCCGGCGCGCTCCGACAAGGACCACGGCGAGAACTCCTGCTGCGCGCTCGTCTCCATCTTCCGCCCGAGGAACGTGAGGACCAGGAGCCCGGCCGCGGGCGCACCGATGATCGCCATGCGCCCGGTCTCGCGGATGCGCTGCTCCTTCGGCGCGGACGCGATCGCGATCACCGCGACGATGAGGCCGGTGAGCGTCGCGGTGAACACGTGACACACGGCCTGCACGAGCAAGAGCAGCGCGAGGATCGCGCGACGCGCATTGGTCGCCGGCGGTCGATGCAGCACGAACGCGAGCGTGTACATGCCCACCGCCGAGCCGACGACGAAGGGGAAGAGCCCCATGTACAGCGTCCACGGCAGCGCGATGAAGAAGCCGAGGAGCGTCGTGGGACGGCGGTCCCGATCGGCGCGCTCGTTCGGCATCGCGAGCACGACGAGCGCGAAGCCCCACGCGAACGCGAGCGCGACGAACGAGAGCGTGATCCGCAGCGCGGTGCGCCACGGCATGAGCGCCTCGAGCGGCGCGAACAGGATCGAGAAGCCCTTGCCCGCGTACTGCGGGAGGACGCGATAGAAGTCGGGGTAGATCGCGCCGGCGTCCGAGTAGTGGTTCTCGATGTGCACCGACAGGATGTGGTGCGGCCCGTCCTGCATCGGGATGTACGGGACGACCCAGAGCGCGTAGACGAGGCCGATCGACGCGACGAGCATGCAGGCCAGCCACTCGGCAGTGTCACGGTTCCTTTGCATGCGCGGTCGCGCGGACATCCTAGGCCAAAAGTTGGCCCCTTGACCCTCGTTCCCGTACGTGAGACGGAGGCTCTGCTTGCGTGGCCCGACGTGGGCCTCGCGTGTCCCCAGGGACACACCACCGCTTCGCGAACCCCCCGGAAATCCGGTGCTTTCCGCCCGGAACGGGTACGGCGCGAAACTTGGAACTGCCAGACCGCAACTGCGAGGGATGACAGATGAAGAAGCGGCGCGTGGGGGTATTGATGGGCGGCACGAGCGGTGAGCGAGAGATCTCGCTCAAGACCGGCGAAGGCGTCGCGCGTGCCCTCGAGGCATGCGGACACGACGTCGCGCGTGTCGTCTTCGGCGATGCAGGTGCGCACCCGATCGATCGGGCCATCCGTGACGCCGAGATCGACGTCGCCTTCCTCGCGCTCCACGGGCGCGGCGGTGAAGACGGCTGCATCCAGGGCATGCTCGAGCTGATGGGGATCCCGTACACGGGGTCGTCGGTGCTCGCGTCGGCCCTCGCGATGGACAAGCTCAAGGCGAAGGAGATGTTCCGTCTCCACAACATTCCGACGCCGCCGTATTACGTGGCCACCGAGCAGGACCTCCTGCCGGGCGACACGGACCTCCTCGCCGAGCTGCACGGCAGCTTCGGGTTCCCGGTCATCGTGAAGCCCCGGAACGAGGGCTCGTCGATCGGCCTCACGAAGGCGAACGACCTGAACGAGCTCCGCGGCGGGATCGAAGCCGCGCTCGAGCACGATCGCTGGGCGCTCGTGGAGCGCTACATCAAGGCGACCGAGGTGCACGTCGGCATCCTCGACGGTCGCGTGCTCGGCTGCATCGAGGTCGCGCCGAAGAGCGGGATCTACGACTACAACGCGAAGTACACGGCGGGCGCGACGGAGTACATCATCCCACCCCGTATCGCGAGCACGCGCACGCGCGGCGTCATGAACCTCGCCGAGCGCGCGGTCCGCGCCATCGGCTGCACGGGCGCGGTCCGCGTCGACCTGCTCGTGACCGAAGGTGAGAACGAGTACGTCCTCGAGGTCAACACGCTCCCGGGCATGACCCCGACCTCGCTGCTGCCGAAGATCGCGGCGCATGCGGGCATCGACTACGCCGCGCTCTGCGAGATGATCCTCGAAGGCGCGACCCTGCACGCGAACGTGCAGAAGAAGCCGGAGTCGGAGCGCCGTCGCTCGGGCGTGATCTTCACGCCGCTCGCCGAGCCGTCGCCGCTGGTCCGCAAGGCGATCTGATCGCCAGTCGCGCCGACGAATCGCGCTAATCGCGCTAATCGCGCTAATCGCGCTAATCGCGAAAGAGCAGCTTCGCGACCTCGTCCCAGCGCGCCGCTTCCTCGTCGTCGCGGGCGTCCTCGCCCTTGGCTTCGAGGACCGTGAATTCGGCCTCGAGGGCCTCGAACTGGGCCATCGTGAGCAGCGGCGTCATCTTGCCGAAGTACCCGTGCTTGTCGCGGTATTCGAGGTACCGCTTGTGGGCGGCGGGGTCGGTGCGGCCGGAGGGGGGAACGCTGCTCATGGCTTGGCGAAACTAGCACGGCGGCCGTGTTACGCTCAGGCCAGGACTCGGATGTCGGAGAACGACGAATCCCTTCCACGCCTCCTTGGCGGGAGATACCGCCTCGACGCGAAGCTCGGGTCCGGCGGGATGGGCGTCGTGTATCGCGCGACCGACCTCACGATGAAGCGCGCGGTCGCCGTGAAGCTGATCCGCGGCGTGGACGGCGTGGCGCTCGACGAGGAGGTCGCCGGCCGCTTCCTGCGTGAGGCGAAGAACACGGCGCGCATCCAGCACGAGCACATCATCGAGGTGTTCGACCTCGGGCGCAGCGATCAGGGCGACATGTTCTTCGTCATGGAGCTGCTCGAGGGCGAGTCGCTCTCCACGAAGCTCCGGCGCGACGGCAAGCTCTCGCCCGCGGTCGGCGTGCACATCGCGAGACAGATGTGCGCCGCGCTCCACGTCGCGCACTCGGCGGGGATCATCCATCGCGATCTGAAGCCCGCGAACGTCATGCTCATCGAGCGCGCGGGTCAAGGCGACTACGTGAAGGTGCTCGATTTCGGCGTCGCCAAGTCGTACACGCCCGATCAGCAGACGC
>JAQBQJ010000079.1 GCA_028287065.1 Labilithrix sp.
CGTGCGCTCGGTGACACGTGCGGGAGCGAGGCCGATTGCGCCGCGGGCGCGCGCTGCAATGCGACGGGCCTCTCCGCGGAGTGTCAGGCCGAGGGCGCCGCGGACGTCGGCGCCCCGTGCAAGACGAGCACGGACTGCTTCGGTGGCCTCCTGTGCGGAGCGGGCACATGCGTCGCGCCGCCGCCTTCGACGGGTGCACCGCCGGTGGCGATCTCGAGCTTCGCGGGCGTCGCGTGCAGCGACGACCCCGGCCCCGTGCGTTCCTATTTCCGCGTGCCGCGCGGCCAGGACGACGGCGACTTCTTCCGCCTCCCGTTTCCGAACGACGTGCGTCGCAAGAACGGCAAGCTCGATCTCAGCGGCTTCCCCACGCCCGGTGCCGACGTGCTCGGCTACGACCTCGTCGATCGCTGGGCGCGCTACACCGAGGAGAGCGCGACCGGGTTCTCGGCGTACCCGACCGTCATCGTGCGCTTCGCCGGCTCGCCGGACTTCAACACCTTCAAGGCGATGGGCGTCGTCCGCATGGTCGACGTGACGAGCGGAAGCGACGGCGCGGACGTGCCGTTCGGCTGGGCGGCGACGAGCGCGAAGACGAAGTACGTGTGCGAGAACGCGCTCACCGCGCGACCTGCTCCGGGCTTCGCGCTCGAGCAGGGCCACACCTACGCGCTGTTCATCACGAACGCGGCGAAGGCGCCGGGCGGCGTCGCGATCGAGGTCTCGTCGGACCTGAAGGCCCTGCTCGGCGCGACCGATCCCGGCGCGCCGCTCTCGCAAGCATGGACTGCCTATGCGCCGCTACGCGCATGGGCGTCGTCCAAGTCCCTCGACCTCGGGACGCTCGTGAATGCGACGGTCTTCACGGTCGGGAAGCACACCGACCTCGTCGCGAAGCTCGCGACGTCGATCGGCGCCGCGACGCCGCCCCTCGTCAGCGGCTGGGTCAAGTGCGGAACGGCACCGTCCCCGTGCCCGCAGGCCGAAGGCGCGCGCGCATGCGGTCCGAGCGACCCGTCGTTCGACGAGCTCCACGCGCTCGTCACGCTTCCGACGTGGCAGAAGGGAACGGCTCCCTATCGCACGCCCGCCGAGGACGGCGACGTCGCCCTCGATGCGCAGGGCTCGCCGGTCGCGCAGGCGACGGCGCAGGTGTGCCTGTCCCTCACGATTCCCAAGGGCGCCGCGATGCCCGCAGGCGGATGGCCGCTCGCGATCTACGCGCACGAGACGGGCGGCAGCTTCCGGAGCCACGTGACCGACGGGATCGCCAAGCGCTTCGCGGCCGCGGATGCAGGCACCGCGAACGTGGCCGTGCTCGGCATCGATCAGGTCGCGCACGGCACACGTCGCGGCGGGACGACGGCTCGTCCGGAGGCGCTCTGGTTCGCGAGCTCGAACCCGCGTGCGATGCGTGGCAACGCGCTCCAGGCTGCGGCCGATGTCCTGTCGCTCGCGCGCCTCGCATCCACGTTCACGCTGAGCGCAGCGGCATCGCCCACGGCCGCCGAGATCCGCTTCGGACCGGTCGTGCTCGTCGGACACGGACAAGGTTCGACGGCGATCGCGCTCGCCGGTCCGTACACCGCTGCGAAGGGCGTCGTGCTCGGCGGCATCGGCGCGAGCTTCCTCGACACCGTCGTCGTGAAGAGAAAGCCCGTCGACTTCGCCGACGTCGCTCCGACCGTGCTCGGAGAGGTCACGCTCACGCCGTCGCATCCCGTGCTCGGCATGTTCCAGAACGCGCTCGACCCCGTCGACCCGCTCGATCACGCGGCCTCGATCGTGAAGGCGCCGGCGACGCAGGCGAAGCACACGTTCGTCGTGTACGGCCGCGGAGACTCCTTCACGCCGGGTGTCACGCAGAGCGCGTACACCCTCGGCGCCGGCCTCGGTGTCGCGGCGCCGCCTGCTTCGCTCATGAACCCCGACGACATCGGTCAGCCGCTGCTGCCGGTGCCCGCCGGCGCGAATGCGGCCGGCGGCATCACGGCGATCGTCCGTCAGTACGATCGCGGGAACGACGATGGGCACAACGTGATGCTCGTTTCGCCCGACGCCACACCCGACGTCGATCGCTTCGTCGCGCAGATCGCGCGCGCGCTGAGCCCGATGGTCGGTCGTTGAATCGGCGCCGTGCCGCGGCGCTCGCGGCGTTCGCGATCGTCCTCGCGTGTCCGGGCCATGCGAACGCGCAGCGGACCCGCCGCCGCTTCGAGCCGACCGACCTGCGCCTCCAGCCCGCGGGCGTCGCCGAGCTCGATCTCCAGGCCGGCGTGGTGACCGGCGAGGACGGGCAGCGCGCGTTCGTTCCCGACTTCGAAGCGAGCCTCGGGATCACACCCCACGTCGAGCTCGAAGTGGACGGCGCGTTCGGCCTCGATCGGCTCGTGACTCCCGAGCTCCTCGACAACACGCTCGTCGCGCTTCGTCTCGCCGTGATCGACGAGCCGGACGCGCCGGAGTCGAGCTCGAAGTGGTCCGGGGGCGTGCAGGCCGGTCCACGGCTTCCGACGCTTCCGAGCACGCACGGCATGGGCTTCGAAGCGCTCGCGATCGCAGGGCGCTCGACCGAACGGATCCACGTCTTCGTGCAGGCCGGCACGCTCGTCGACCCGGCCGAGCCGGTGCGCGGCCGTCGCAGTCTCGTGCGCCCGTTCGGTATCGAGGCCGGTCTCGATCTCGACCTCGATCTGGACGATCGCGACGTCTGGTCGGTGACCGGCGAGCTCGGCGGCATCCACTACCTCTCGCCGCAGCGCGATCAGCTGCACGCGGCCTTCGGACCTTCGGCGCAGGTCTCGAGCTCGCTCGAGCTGTCGCTCGTCGGCCTCGTCGGGATCCTGCCGGGCGGCGATCGACTCGGATTGCTGCTGGGCGCGAACTCGCGCTTCCGGATGTTCTAGGAGCTCAGAGCTCGTCGTCGGCAAACGCG
This sequence comes from Labilithrix sp., assembly GCA_028287065.1. GTDB lineage: Bacteria > Myxococcota_A > Polyangia > Polyangiales > Polyangiaceae > Labilithrix. The sequence goes on from JAQBQJ010000079.1 coordinate 2,936, forward strand.
AGGACGTCCCGGATCGACGTCGACCCCGTGGCGAGCGCCACGAGGCGATCGAGGCCGATCGCATTGCCTCCGCTGTCCGGCATGCCGCGCGCGAGCGCCTCGAGGAACCGCTCGTCGAGCGGATACACCGGCTTGCTGCGGCGCGCGCGCTCCTCCTGATCGCGCACGAACCTGGCGCGCTGCTCGACGGCGTCGGTGAGCTCGCCGAAGCCGTTGCACAGCTCGACGCCCGCGACGTACAGCTCGAAGCGCTCGGCGACGCGTGGATCGGACGGCTTCTTCCTTGCGAGCGAGGCTTGCGTCGCGGGGTACTCGGTCATGAACAGCGCGTGATCGAGCTTCGCGAGCGCCGGCTCGACGTCGTCGACCAGCAATCGATAGAAGCGATCCTCGTCGTGCTCGGCGAGGCGAAGCGTCTCTTCGGGCGCGGTGCCGGCGAATCGCTCGTAGGCGTCGCACACCGTCATGCGAGCGAACGGCGGTCGCACGTCGATGGTCCGGCCGCTCACGTGCACCGAGCCGCCGGTCACGCGCGCGACGAGCTGCTCGGTGTCGCGCATGATCGCGTCGACGCCGGCGTGCGCGCGATAGAGCTCGAGGATCGTGAACTCGGGGTTGTGCCGCTCGCCGAGCTCACCGGCCCGGAACGCGCGCGTGATCTGGAAGATGCGCGCGTGGCCGTCCACGAGCAGGCGCTTCATCTGGTACTCGGGCGAGGTGCTCAGGAAACGCGGCGAAGTGGACCGAGCGGGCAGCACCTCGAACGCGTCGAGATGGAGATCGAGGCCGGGGCAGGGGACGGCGATGGGCGTCTCCACCTCGAGGTAGCCGCGCGATTCGAAGAACGCGCGAACCTCCCGCACGATGCGCGCGCGCTCGCGGAGGCGCTTGCTCACGTCGGAGCGAGACCGCGGAGGAGGACGTCGGCGAGCTGCGTCGCTGCGCGTGCGAGCGCGCCCTGCTCGGCGCGTCCGAGCGCCCAGGTGAGCGTGATGCCGTCGAGCGCACCGAACACGGCGCGCGCGGCGATGTGCGGCGAGATGTCCTGGCGGAAGTCGCCGGCGGCCTGTCCCTCCTGGACGATCTTCGCGATCGCATCGAGGTACGCGAGGAACTTCGGCGCCGCGAACTCCTTCATCAGGCGGGTCGACTGGCGGATGATGACGGTCACGACCTCGGCGAGATCGCGCTCGCCCTCGAGCAGGCCGAGCTGCATGTCGATGACGGCGCGGAGCCGCTCGGGCGCGCTCGACAGCTTCGGCAGGCTGTCCATCATGAAAGCGAGCAGCTTGCTGACGCGATCCTCGAAGAGCGAGACGAGCAGCTCCTCCTTCGACTTGAAGTACAGGTAGATCGTCCCGTCGGCCACGCCGGCCGCCTTCGCGACCTCGCTGACGCGCGTGGCGTGGAAGCCGTTCCGCGCGAACACCTTCACGGCCGCCTTCAGGATGCGGTCGCGTTTGTCTCGCGAACGGCGTTTCTTCGCCGCGGTCCGCTCCTCGCGCTCGCGCGCCGCGTCCTCCCGCGTGCGCGCGGCGCTCCCGCCGGAGCGCGCTGCATCGGCGGAATCCTTCGGCTTCCGGCCGTTTGCTGCCCGCCCCGCACGTCGCAAACTGAGTGAGGATTCACTCATTCGCAGGCGAGGTACCAAAGCCCCGCGCGCGGGTCAACGCGCGCCGCTCAGTGCGCGAGCAGATCGCGCTGGCGGTCGAACCCGGTGGAGTCGACGACCGGCTGCGAGCCCGGCCACGAGCGACCGATCGTGTGGTTGCCCTGGATCTTCTCCCAGACGCGGTAGCGGCGGGTCTCGCCGCCGGCGTTCGTATCGAAGGCCGCGTACGGCTTGAACGCGAACGTCTGGAACGAGTTTCCGCTCGTCGAGTTGTGCGCGCTCGAGATGCACGTGCTGATGCCCGAGAAGCGGTAGACGATCGCGGCCTCGCCGTTCACGAGCTGCGCCCGCCCGACCTCTTGGAGGTCGTTCTTCGCGGTTAAGCTGTCGCCGCGGCTCGTCCAGAAGCCGACGCCGGCGAACGAAGGCTGCGCTGCCGCAGCCTCGCGCACGACCACGCGCACCTCGACCATGTTGCAGAAATCCGGATCGACGTAGACGGCGCTGCCGGTCACGTCCTTGCTGACCGTGAAGCGGACCGGCGTCATGACGGGCCCAGCCGCGTGCGTGACGTCGAACGGTGCGGCGGCGGCGAATGCCGGCGCGCAGTCGACCTTGCGGTCCTCCCAGTGCGACCAGCTGTTCGTCTCGAGCACAGTGCACGCGCTCTTCGCGTCGATCGACACGTCCTTGGGTCCGGCGCTCTGCCACGGCTGCGGCGCCTGCGGGTAGAGGCGGCCGGGGGTCCAGATCTGGAGGACCTGCGCGTCGATGCCCGCCTGGTCGGTCTCGGTGAGCGCCGAGTCGTTCGAGGCAGCTCCGTCGTCGGAGGTCGGGGCAGCGCAGGCGGCGCCGGTGAGGGCGAAGGCACCGACAATGACAAAAGCCGTGAGATATCGAACGGTAGACATGGGACTCGCTCCAAGCGTCCGTCGTGCTCCCCGGCCTCGGACGTAGGGTGAGGTAGCACTTGTCCTACCTCACGCAAGCCTCGCGGACCTCACATCTGCGTGACGCTTTTCCTGTCCATGCCGCAGCGGCGTCAGTGCGCGCTGGCGAGCAGCAGCATGCGCTCGGCGAACGCGCCGATCTGCGACCCCATCCAGGGGCCCAGGATCACGAGCGCGGCGACCACGGCGAGGAGCCGGGGGAGATGCGCGATCGTCGGATCCTGGATCTGCGAGGCCGCCTGGAACGCGGCCACCACGAGACCGACGACGGCTGCGACGAGCAGCACAGGAAGGACCATCGCGAGCGAGAGCATCAGCGCATTCTGCGCGTGCTCGACGAGCGCGCTCGCGGAGATCCCGCCGCCCGGGGCCGCCGTCAAATCACCCGCCGTCGTCGGAGGCGTCCACGTCGGGACCGGCCTCCGGGATCGTGCTCGTCTCGACCGGCGCGTCGATCGACGCTTCGGGCAAGGGGCCCGTGCTGCCGTCCGGCGGAGTGGCGTCGCCGCCGATGATGACCTGCGGCTGCTTGCACGCGTCCGCCGTTGCCGTCGAGCGGTCGACCGGGCAGCAGCGGTCGCTGTTGTTGAAGCCCTGGGCGATCAGGCCCTTCGGCGTGCACTGCAAAGGCGACGCGCAGTCGTCGTTGCCGTTGAGGACCTCGCAGCGATCGCCCTCTTCGTAGTTCGAGCACGCGCTCAACGCGACGAAGCCGCCGAGCACGGCGCAAAGTACGATGCTCACGACGCGGTAGCGGACGGCCCTCTGCATGCCGCCCCTTGATAAGACGGATACTCTGCCGGTGGCAAGCGCCATCGCCCGATTTCACGGCAATCTGCCGCTCTTGTCGCCCTTCTCCAGCTTTTCTTCCTTCGCCTCGACCGCCTGCGCGAAGAGACCGATGTACTGCGCCGCGCTCGCGACGGAGAAGACGAGCGAGAGGTACACGAGGACGCGGCCCACCCGCTGGCAGTCGACGACGCCGAGGTCCAGCCCGAAGTAGCTGAGGTGGTACGGGTAGCCGACGAGCAGCGCGATGATGCCGATCATCTGGAGCGCCGTCTTCGTCTTGCCCTCCTGCCCGGCGGAGATGATCACGCCTTCGCTCGCGGCGACGCTCCGCAACGCCGTCACGCTGAACTCGCGCGCGAGGAGGACGATCACCGCCCACGCCGGCATGCGCTCCATCGGGACGAGCCACACGAGCGTCGCCATGACGATCAGTTTGTCGGCGAGCGGATCGATGAGCTTGCCGAGCACGCTCACGACGCCGAGCTTGCGCGCGAGATAGCCGTCGAGGATGTCGGTGATCGCGGCGAGCGTGAAGACGATCGCCGACCAGAAGCCCGCGCGCGGCGTGTCCTGGTCGAGGAACCAGAGGCACAGCGGGATCATCAAGATCCGCGCGAACGTCAGCATGTTCGGCAGGTTCACCGCATCTTGCGCGAGCGATCGCCGGACCTCTTTGCGCCGCGTCTTCAGCGACTCGCGCGGCGCGCCCGGGTCGGTACCGAGCTCTTGCTGCGATCCCGAATCCTGCACGCCTCGGGTGTATCCCTTCGGCGACCGGGCGTCACGCGCTCGCGACGAGGACCCGGCCCTCGCCGGCGAAGCTGACGAGCCCACGCTGGCCGCACGGCGCCTCGCTGGGCGCGAGCGCACGCGGGACGAGCCGGCCGAACCAGCCGAGGACCACCTCGCGCCGCACGCTGAGACCGCGTGTGCCCTGGACCTCGAGCGTGAGGATCTCGCCAATCGCCTCGAGCAGGACCGCGCCCTTGCCTCGGAGCTGGACGACGGAGACGAACTCGCCTTCGCCGGTCGCAAGTCGACCGTTCTCGAAGGCGAGCTCGCCGTCGAAGCCGAGGAGGACCTCCTCGCGCACGAAGCACATCTCGTCGCCTTCGGCGGTGCGCGTTGCCGCTGTCGCTTCGGTCGCGGGAGGCGGACCCGTGAGCGTGAACGACGACAGCTTGCGTCCTGCGCGCGGGCCGAGCACGAGCTGGCCTTCGCCCGTCGCGTGGACGAGCGGGCTGGACGCGCCGCCGAACGACTCGCCGGTGGGCTTGCCCTTCACGTGACGCTCGAGGAGCTTCATCGTGAGCGTGTTCGACGATGCACGGAGCGCTTCGAGGCGCGCCGCGAATCCCGCGACCGGTGCCGTCCGCACGAGCGCCACGCCCGACGCATGGATGACGACGTTGCCCGATGCCGGAAACGCGAGGATCGAATCGCGCGTGAGCTGAGCCGCGGGCGGCGGCACCGTCGGGGGTCGCACGACCGCCGGAGAAGGCGCGCTCGGCGCGCGCACGACGGGCGGCGGCGGCAGCGTGCGTTTGCTCGCCGGCGCGTTCGCGTCGTAGGTCCCCATGTCCGTAGGGCCCGATGCGACGCCGGGAACGCGGACCGCGGGAAGACGCGGCGCCGTGGTGCGCCTCAGCGACGGCGCGCCGGCTTCGTCGATGACGAAACCCGGCGATCGCGGCGAGGCGACCTTGCTGAGCGCCTCGAGCTCCGCGGGATCGTGCGGGGGCGCGACGCCGACCATCAGCGTGTTGCGGTGCCCGGCGGAAGGCGGGCCGCCGAGCTGCGGCAGCGCGGCGACCGGCGGCGGTCCGTCCTTCGTGTCGGGATTCTTCGACTCGGCGCCGGGCTCGCGCATCGACAGCGGAGCTCCGTCCGGCTTCGTCCGGACCATCTGCCCGAGCTCGATCGAGAGCCAGCTGTCGGGCGACCTCTCGCCGGAGTCCGTGGCAGGCTCGGCGAGCGCGAAGCTCAGCTCCCCGGCATCGAGCTCTTCGTAGGCCGCGGCGACGACGTCGCGTACGTCGCGCGCGGGGCTCGCGTCGGCGGACGTAGCGGCGGCGGCAGGCGCCTGCGACGCGCGTCGATCCGCCATGCGTCGGGCCATCTGCGAGTGGCCGCCTTGCGTGAATGCACGCTCCGCGTCGCCGAGCGCGCCCAGTCGTTCGCAGGCGAGGCCGAGATATCCCCACGCGCGCGCATGCGACGGATTGATCGCGAGGAGCTGCTCGAGATCGCGTCGCGCGAGCCCCGCCTGTCCCGTCTTCAGGTAGCAGAGCGCGAGGTTCAGCAGGAGCGCCGGATCGCGCGTGCTCGTGCGCCGGAGCTGCTCGTAGATCGAGATCGCGCGCGGGTAGAGACCGAGCCGGAAGTAAACGACGGCGAGGAGGTCCTGACCTTTTGCGTCGTGCGGCTGGAGGTGGAGTGCGCGCTCGAGCTCTTCCTTCGCCTCGTGGGCGCGGTTGTCCTGGAGCAGCTCGCTGCCCCGATAGAGATGGAAGAGGAAATCCTCGTTCGCGGCGTCGTCCGGCTTCTCGCTGTCGGGCGCAAGACCCGTCGACGGGGTCAGGCGGCGCGACGCAGCCGAAACTTCGCTGCCCTCGCCGGCGCCTGCCGCCAGGTCGAACGGGCCCTTCTGCGCGCCACGCATCGCCCGTCGAGCGTACACGAGGCCGCCGTGCGCGGGCGAGTTCAGACTCGCGGACGGATGGATCCGGCGAGCGCACCGGCCGCGAGCGGAGCGAGGGCAATGACCGCGGCCGTACCCCCTAGGGGGCCTGCGTCGGCGCCGCCCCAGGACGTCGAGGCCACGCGGGCCTCGAAAATCCCGCCCTGCATGAGCGCGCTGGTGGCGAAGAGCCACGCCGTATGCGCGCCCCATGCCGGCCACGCGCCGCGGTCCCGGACCCAGAGCGAGCCGAAGACGATCCCGAGCAGGCCCTGCGCGACGACCGCGCTCGGCGCCGTGGCGCCCACCTCGCCGTAGGCCGCAGCCGCCGAGGTGAGACCGCAGGCCAAAACCTTCAGGACGGGCGACTCGACCGTGACGAGCGCCCGGACGACGAGCCCGTGGAGCAGGAGCTCGTCGCGCATCGCGTAGAGCCCCGCCGTGACGAGCGCGACGATGATCATGCCGAGCGCCGGCTCGGTCCGCTCGAGGATGACAGCGCGTGTCGTCGCGAGGAATCCGACGACGATCACCGCTGCGACCACGCCGACGACGGCGCCCATGCCCGCGCGCCGGGCGATCGCTCCGCCGGTCGGGAGCGGCTGCGTGGGATCGCTCCATGCGACGCCGAGCCGGCCGACGCCCCACTCCGCGATCAACGCCTGCGCGACCGCCGCGGGCAGCGACATGCTCTGGAGCAGGAGCGCGGCGATCCGTCCAGCGGCGTAGATCGCGATCCCCCATACAGCGACGCGCCATGCGGAAGCGGCGGCGGCGCGCGATTCAGCAGAGGAGAGGGGCTTCGGGGCCATCGTCGTCGGAGGTCTCGGCGCGGTCGGGTTTTTACCCTAGCACTCTGGACGCGCGAGGGAGGGCTCAGCCGATCGCGTCGCGGAGGTCTTCGCCCTGCGCCAGCAAGCCGGGAAGCCCGCCGGTGTGGAGGAAGAGGACGCGGCCGTCGCGCGGGACCTCGCCCCGGTCCACCGCCTGCGCGAGACCGAACATCGCCTTGCCGGTGTAGACCGGATCGAGAACGAGCCCGGTCGCGCGCGCGACGCGCACGAGGAAACGTTTCTGCTCGTCGCTCATCGATCCGTAGGCGGGTCCCTTGGCGCGGTCGTCGACGACGACGCGCGCGGCGAGCTGCCCTTCGGCGCCGCGAGGCGCGCCCTCCGAGGGCTCGACGAACGCGAGCTCGGGGAGGTCGGGCACGAAGCCGCGAGCCTCGACGGCGATGCGCGCGATCGTCTTCGTGAAGTATGCGCGGTCGTCGCAGACCGCGAATGCCCACGTCGTGCGCGCGACGCCGAAGCGCGCGGCGCCGAGCGCGACCCCCGCCGCGGTCCCTCCCGAGCCGCATGCGTGAGCGACGATGTCGAACGGCGCGCCGTCGCCGGCGAGCCCGAGCTCCATCTGACCGCGGACCTCGCGCATGGCCTCGACGTAACCGAGCGAGCCGAGGCCGTTCGAGCCGCCTTCGGGCACGACGTACGCGCGGACGCCGCGGTCCTCGGAGTCGGCGCGCGCTTGTTCGAGCATCGCGCCGCGCTCGCGGTATTCGGCGGGAGAGACGAAGCGGATCTCCGCACCGGCAAGCCGATCGAGCAGCACGTTCCCTTCGAGCGCGAGGGGCGCCGCGCGCGCGCGCTCCGGATCCGGAACGCGGAGAAGGAGGATCGAACGGAGACCGATCTGCGCGCACGTGAGCGCCGTCGCGCGTGCGTGGTTCGACTGGAGACCGCCGCACGTGACGACGACGCGCGCGCCGCGTGCCTTCGCGTCCGCGAGGAGGAACTCGAGCTTGCGGATCTTGTTGCCCGACTCGGCGCCGGAGGTCGCGTCGTCGCGCTTGATCCACACCGACGTGCCGACGATGTCGTCGAGCGCCGGAATGCGGACGATGGGCGTCGGGCCGTGGACGAGAAAGATGCGCGGGGGGCGCGCCGTCGCGGCTTCGCCCGTGCTCATGCCAGCGTGAAGAGCTTGCCGTTGGCCTCGACGGTCGCGCCTTCGACGACGTGCACGTCGGCGACGGAGCCGGCTGCCTTCGCTTTGACTTCGTTCTCCATCTTCATCGCCTCGATCACGCAGAGCGTCTGGCCGGCGACGATCTCGTCCTTGGCGGCGACGAGGAGACGGATGACGCGACCGGGCATCGGCGACTTCACGATCTTGTCGCTCGCGCCGCCGCCGACCTTCTTCGCGGCGGCTGCGGCGCGCTGGCGCTCACTCTCGACGCGCACATACGAGCGATGCCCGCTCGCGATCGCGCCGATCTCGGGCGGCTGACCTTCGGTCGTCAGATCGACCATGCGGCCTTCGACGCACACCGAAATCGGGCGTGCGGGCCCGTTCCCGACCGACACGACATCGACGGCGACGCGCTTGCTTCCGACGGTGACATCGAGCGCACCGGACGGCAGCTCGGTCAGATCGACGACGATGGGCTCGGCGGAAGGCGAGGGATCGAGGTTCACGAAGTAGCGCATCGGTCCGTCCTTCTTCGACCGGATCGCCGTTTACGTCAAGGCCGCGGTCGCAGGCGGGTCATCCGAGCTCAGGGCGCCACCTCGCCGCCATCTCGCTGCGGTCGAGGTCGTGGGCGAAATGTATGTATCATGCACACGATGGCCGGTGCCCGACGGCCCCGAGGCCCCGGTGGGCGGAGATGGTTAGACCACCAAATTGGTGGTCGAAGCATTCCGGTGGGGAAGGCGGCGGACGGGCTGCCCTTTCGCAATTGCTTAGGGCATCTAGGGCATCTAACGATTTGGCGCGGTCAGCGCTTCGTGGGCGGGATGGCGAAGGCGACGTCGAAGGTGCGGTCTTCACGGTCCTCGAAGGCAACATGGCCCGTGCTGCCGACGTCGAGGCCGAACACGACGGTCTCGTTCGCGGCGCCCGCGTCGAGCGCCGTCTCGAGCAGGACGCGGCGGTAGCAGCTCGCGCCGCCGGGGCGGAGCGCGTCGATCCATCCGACGGCGCGGCGTAAACGAGCGCGCCCGACCGGCCCACGTGCGGACGCCGTCCGGCCCCGCGCGCGCATCGCCTCGAGGACCGACTGCGGCGGCTCGTTCATGCGGCGCGCATCGACCTCGCGCACCATCGAAGCGACGCGACGGAGCTCGGTCGCGAACGACGCCGCACCTTCGACGGCGCCACGCTCCACCGGCGCTCGCGTCAACGTGAGCTCCGAGCCGCGACGCTTCGCGATCGTCAGCCCTGCGCGCGCGATCTCCTCGAGCAGCGACTCGTCATCGAAGAAGCAATGGCCGTACGCGTCCGGACCGAAGCGGTCGCCCGGCTCGGCCGTTCGCACGCCCGCACGACGCAGCACGCGGCGCGGCAGGTCGATCGCCAGCCGCCCGACGTGGCTCTTGTCGTCGGCGATCACGACGTGGACGACGACCTCGTCGCGCGCCGCGCGCCGCGCGGCCTCGAGCAATCGCACGCGACCCTCCGATGTCGGCACGCGCGCGTACACGCCGCGCGCGAGACGCACCACCGCGAAGCGATCGACACCGAGGACGTCGAGGCCGTCGCCGTCGCCGTCGCCATCGCCATCGCGATCGTCGTCGATCGTCGCCACGCCGTCGCTCTCGCTGCGCACCCGCAGACGTGCGAGCGCCGCCTCCGCGTCGCGCGCGTCCGGTGCCGCGCGCAGCTCCGCGATCAGGCGCCTCAGCGCGGACGACCGCATCTCAGAAAATCGGGCACGACTCGCGCTCGAGGCAACGATGCGTGCTCGGATGGCTGAGGACGTAGAGGTCCTTGCCCTGCGTCGCCAGGAAGCGAACGAGCAAGTTGTCGTGGTACACGACGTCGTCGAACGTCTTGCACGGGTCGCCGTTGACGAACACGTGCTGCCCGCCCGGCTGGATCCACGCGTCGAGCACGCCGAGCAGCGGCGCATTCGAGATCCAGCCTCGATCGTCCGATGCGAACGGCTGGCCCGAGAGCCGCGGCGCCCATGCCTGCGCGAGCGAGCCAGCGTCCGTCGCGCGAACGTTCGCCTGGCGCGCCAGACGGAGCGGCATCGCCGGACGCGGCGCGTCCCACGCGTTCGCGCCTTCCGCCAGCCAGTCGGCGTCGAACAGCGCATGCGAGCACTCGCTCGGCGACGGCGAGCTCGTGCACGTCGCGCCCGTGTTGTAGTTCGGCTTGCACGTCGGGCCGCCGCGCGTCCGCTCGAGACGCGCAATGCCTTCGAGGCTGTGCGAGTCGATCAACACTTGATTGGGCGTCTTTCCGCCGAGCGACGTCCACAGCTCCAGCGGGGTCGCGTACTCGGCCCACTCGGGATGCGTCGTCGCGAAGCTCGGCGGAAGGAACGGCAGCGCGCCCGCCGCCCGCGCGAACGCGTAACCCGTGCCCGCCGGCACCATGGGATCGCCCGCCGTGTTCCACGCCACGATCGCGCGCGGCGGCAACGGTGAGCCGTCGACGTTCGGCGCAACGCGCATCGCGTAGTACGGCGCGAAGTTGATCGGGTCGCTCGAGTCGATGCCCGCCTGGACGAGGTTGAACAGCCGCCGCGCCTCCGGCGACTGCCGCGTGAGACCAAGGCCTTCCTGCGGCGCCACCAGCAGCGATCCGACCGGATAGAACTGATCGCGGAACTGCTGGCAGCCGCGGTTCTCGCCGCTAGGGTTCGCCGCGTCGTCGAGCACGAGGGCGCCCGCGAACGCGGCGTCGCACGTCTTCGTTTCGTCGGCGACGACCGACGGCTGCACCAGCGCCTGCTCGAACCTGTAGATGCGTCGCCCCACCGGCGCGACCGGGCCGACCTCGCAGCCCTTGTACGAGAGCACCGCGTCGGGCGCGTCGTAGATCTGGATGTCCAGACGATCGCCGATGTCCGCCGGGATCGGCACGCGGAAGCGCCCTTCGCCGGACGTGCGCGCGCAACGCCGCTCGCCGTTGCGCAAGTTCTCGAGCACGACCGTCTTGCCGCGATCGAGCTCGGTGGGCGTGAGGCACGCGATCTCGACCTCACGCGAGATCGTGAGATCGTTGATCACGAAGCGCACCGAGCGTTGATCGCCCGTGCACTGCGTCTGAGCGACGTCGTTCTTCTTCCCGATCGCGCTTGCGGGCACGCCCACGATCAGCGGGCTGAAGACCTGCTCGAGCACGGAGTCCGGCACGAGGGCCGAGCGCGTGGCGACGTCCGTGAGGCCGCCTCCACCCGAGATCGGCGCTGCCGCCGTCACGTTGGGATCGACCGCGCCGTGCACCATCGCGAGCACGCCGCCGAAGGAGTTGCCCGACGTGGTGATGGCGACGTCGGGACCGCCGAGGTCCGGTACGCCGTCGCCGTCGAAGTCGCCCGCCATGTCCGGCTGCCCGTCGGCGTCGTAGTCCTGCGTCCCGAGGTGGCGATCGAACGCACGCAGCACGCGCGTCGCCTGCATCTCGTCGACCACCGACTGCCGGATGTTGTCGCGCGAGTGGAAGATGTGCGCGGTCCACAGGAGGCCGCCGGAGTCCGGCTCGCCGTCGCCGTTCAGGTCCTGCTGCCGGCCGGTCGTGATTGCCTTTGCCCACGGCTCGAGGCACGTCGCGCCGAGGAAGGCCTCGGCGATCGCCTGCAGTCCCTGGTTCAGGAACAAGCCGTGGCCGGGCATGTTGATGCCCATCATCGCGACGCCCTGCTTCGCGAAGTAGCCCGCGCGGATGATGATCTCGTCGGCGTGCAGCGTCGTTCCGTGCGCCCAGACCGTCGTGGGGAAGGGCTGCGCGCCGTGCTCCTTCGTCGGCACGCTGATCCAGAACTGCACCGTGTCGCGCGCGACGCGTCCCTGGCCGGTCTTGAAATCGACGTCGAACCTGCCGTCGGGGTCCTCGTGCTTCGGATCGCCCATGAAATAGGGCGATTCGAAGCTTCCGACGACGAAGTGATCGACATTGTCGAGGCTCTGGAGCAGTCGCTCGAGCTCCATGCCGGAGAGGCCGAGCGCCTTCTCGAGGAGCTGGCCGAGCGAGGTCCGCGCGTTCTTGACGCGAACGATGTACGGCGACTGCCGGTGCGGCGCGCACTTCGGGAGCGTCTCGACGGTGCCCGGCACCTCGTCGGCGGGATCGAGCGTGGTGCCGACCGCGCGCGCTGCCGTCGCGACGGGCGGGAACTCGCTCGCGAGCCGCGCGAACGGACCCTTGCCGTGCATGCCATCACGGAGGACGCGCATGTCGTCGTAGACCGGCTGCGTCGTGAACGTCCACAGGAACGCCACGTGATCGAGGCCCGTGCCGGCCACGTCGCCGTAGTACGCGCGACGCGCGGGGTCGGACAGGATCGCGCGCACGCGCTCGGCGCCGGCGCGCTGTTGTGCATGATGCACGGATTCGAACGGCGACTTCACCGGCTGCCCGGCGTGGTCCTTCAGGCGATCGGTGAGCACCACCGCGTATTCGCGCTTCTCCTCGAGCGGCACGACGGGGCGCAGGATGAGCGTGTCACTCTCGCGCTCGTACCAGGGGATGACGTCCTCGATGCGCGCGTTCTTGCCGGTCGGACGCAGCACGTTCGGGTGATCGAGGACGCCGTCGAAGTCGGTGTCGAGCTCGGGCCGGTATGCGCCGCGCGGCAGGCCGGCGCCCTCCTCGACGGTCTCGAAGAGGAGCGAGTCCTCGGACGCGCGCGGATCGTTCGCCCAGTACCTGTCGCGATCGACCAGCGCGAGCGGAAAATTGCCCTTCCCCATGTCGAGGACGACCGGGATGCCGGTGGTGAGATCGACGATGTAGAACGGATCGTCCGCGGGATCGTAGTCGGCGGTCCGCTGCGCGACGGCTTCGAGATCGATCGCCGTGTCGTCGGTCGTCTTGTTCGCGAAGGCGACGGTGATCGGCGCGAACGTGCCCCAGCCCTCGAGCGAATTGAAGCCCTCGCGCGCGGCGGTCTCGAGACGCGTGGGCGCGACGAGGCTCACGTTGATGCGCCGCCCGGTGCGGCTCGTCGGATCGGCGAACGTGGCGACGTCGTTCGGCTGCGGGATCTCGGGCAGCGGCCGGCGCGACGTATCGAAGACGATCTCGGGGCCGTCGCCCGCGGGCGTCCTGCGCGCGCCGTCGGGGGCGGTGTCGATCGCGCATCCCGGCGCGATGGTGGTCGCGATGGCGCACGCGACGACGACGCCGAACAGCCGCGAGACACGCTCTTGCATGGCGCGGAGTTCTATCATACCCGCGGCGTCGACCTGCTTGGTGGTCGACCGCCGCGGAGAATGACGTACCCTTCGCGAGCCATGCGCTCGCCCGCGATCCGCCTCGCGATCACCCTGCTCCTGCCCCTGCTCGTCGTCCTCGGGGGCGAGCACGTGCTCTTGCCGGGTATGGAGGACCTCTGCCATCAGCTCACGCGAAGCGGCAGCGACTTCCTTCGCTTCGACCAATCGAACCTCTCCGTGTTCGCGCTCGGCATCGCGCCGGTGATGACGGCGTACGGGCTCGTCGAGCTCGCGGCGTTCCTCGTGCCGCGATGGGCACGCCTGCGTCACGGAAATCCGGAGGGCCGCGCGAAGCTCGAGCGAACCGCGCGCGTCGTCGCGATCGTGCTTGCCGCGTTGCAAGGGTGGGGCGTCGCGCAGAGCCTGTCCGCGCTCCGCACCTCCGACGTCTTCGGGATCGTCGCGGACCTGCCTTCGCCGCTCATCGTCGTCGCCACGCTGATCGGAGGCGTGTGCGTGCAGATCGTCGTCGCGCAGCTCATCTCGCGGCAGGGGATCGCCAACGGGTACGTCCTCCTCACGGTCGTCGAGGCGCTCGCGGGGTTGCGGGGGACCTTCGTCCCGCGGCTCGAGAGGGCCCGCCTGCTCGGCACGCTCGAGACGCGGCATGTCGCGCTGATGGTAGCCGTCGTCGCGCTGCCCGCGGCGGCGACGTGGCTCGCGCTGCGCGGAGGCGATCGCACGCGCGCGCCGGCCGACCCGGTGAGCAAGACGAAGAATGCTTCGGCCGCGCCGTATCGCGCCGCTCGCGCGCTCGCGGTGTCGCCGTGGGTCCCGGTTCCTTCGAGCTCGATCTCTCCTTATCCCGTCGCGCTCGCGGTTGTTGGCCTGCCCGCCACGCTCGCGCTGGTGCTCCACCTGGGGCGCGGAACGCTCGACGCGACGAACGCGCTCTACGAGCGGCTCCCGTACACCGTGGCGGTGGCCGTGCTCACGCTCGTTGTCGCGTTCGTCTTCGCGCGCCTGCTGCATCGACCGCAGGAGATGACCGAAGTCGCAACTCGAGTCGGCCTCGCCGGCGGTGAAGAGCAGACCGACGTGGCGCGCGCGGCGCTGCGTGCGACGGCGCTGCCGACGCTGTTGTTCTTCGCGACGCTGATCGCGGCGGCGACCGCGAGCAGCGCGCTTCCGGCCGGACCCTCGGTGATCTTCGTGCCGCTGCTCGTCGCCGTCGTGATGGATGCGACCACCAGTCTGCGCACGTCCTCGCTCGTACCGGTGTGGCAAGAGCGCCGCGCCTCCGCGGTACCGGTCGTGCGCGCCGTCCTCGCCGCCGAGGGCATCGAGTCATCCGTGCGCGGGCTCGGCGTCCTCTCGCTGCTGCAGGCGTTCGCGCCTTATGCGCCCGCCGAGATCGTCGTCGCCGAGGTCGATGCCGCCCGCGCGACGTCGGTCCTCCGCCACGTCTTCCTCGGCGAGAGGCGCGACCTGGAAGGGGAGCGTGGCGGAGAGCCGATCGCCGACGGCGACGCGCCTGCTGCGTGGACGCCGGCGCGCCGCGTGCTCGGCCTGGCATCGACGACTCTCTTCGCGCTCGTGGCCGTCGTGTCCGCGACGGTCGCCCCGCATCGCGAGCTCGTTGCAAAGGAGGCGCGCGGTCGCCTCGAGGTCGTGCGCGTCGCGGACGACGAGGACGTCTTCGGCAGGATGGATGACAAGGACGTGCCGGAGGGCATCGAGCTGCGGTTCGAGAACGTCCCGCTCGGGCAGGGCCACATGCAAAGGGTGTACTTTGCACGCGTAGAAATACGCGAGCGCGAGCCATACTCGTCGGCGGCGGCACGTCTGCGGCGATGGACCGACACGATCGCGCTGCCCGCGGGGACGCAGATCGCTCTCGCACCGGTCGACGAGATCGACGAGGACACCCTGAAGAGCCGTCGCGTCGGCATACGGACGTTCATCGTGCGCGGAAGCCCGATCATCACGACGGAGGACGTCGTCGAGGCGATGCCGTCGATCAACACGATGAACGGAACTCGAGAGGTCTACGTGGCGGTCACGCTCTCGGAGGCGGCGAGCGAGAAGTTCCGCCTCGCGACGCGCGAGTACGTGCAGCGCCGCATCGCGATCGTCGTCGACGGACAGATCGACTCTGCGCCCGTGGTACGGACGGAAATCGGCGGCGGTCGCCTCAGCATCACGATGGGCGCCGGCGATCCGGACGTCCAGCTCGTGCAGGCGAAGGCGCTGGCCAAGAGCCTCGGAGGTAGTCAGCGATGAACGAGCTCGCGACGAGCGACACGAAGACGCGTGTGGCCGCGGCGATCACCGCGATCGAGAAGGAGACCTCCGCCGAGATCGTCGTGATGATGCGCCCCCTGTCCGGCACGTACCGGCACGCCGACCTGCTCGCCGGCGCCGTGACGGCGCTCGCGTACCTCTGCGTGTTCCTCTATCACCCCGAGCCTTTCGACTTCACGTACTTCCCGCTCGAGCAGGCCGCCGTGTTCGCGCTGGCGGCGCTCGCGTGCTCGCGGCTGCCATCGCTCCGGCGCGCGCTCTCTGGCCGGAAGACGCGCGAGAAGAACGTGCAGACTGCAGCCAAAGCGGCGTTCGTCGATCGCGGCATGAGCAAGACGCGGTCGCGGACGGGCGTGCTCGTGTACGTCTCGGCGTTCGAGCGCGATGTCGCGGTGGTCCTCGACGTCGGGCTGGATGCCGCCGCGCTCGGCGAGCCGCATGCGCGCGCCGTCGAGGCGCTCCGCGACGCCGCACGCCGCGGCAGGCGAGACGACTTCGTGAAGGCGCTCGAGGACATGGGGGCGCGGCTCGCGGAGATCGACCCGATCGACGAGGACGACGTCGACGAGCTCCCGAACGAGGTCGCGGCATGAGCGCTCGGAGCACGACGCGTGCGCTCCTCGTGACCGGCGCCTTCGTGCTGGTCGCGGCGATCGCGGCGGCACGACCGGGCGGCGGACAGAGCTTCGGCGGGGGCTCGCGTTCGAGCTCGTCGAGCGGCGGCTCGCGTTCGTCATCCAGCTCGTCGAGCTCGGGCAGCTTCCGATCGTCGTCGAGCTCATCGAGCTCGTCGGGCGGCTTCCGATCGACGTCCTCGAGCTCGTCCAGCTCGTCGTCGTCGAGCAGCGGCGGCTCGTCGTTCGGCTCGCGGACGACGACGACGACGACGACGTCGTCGTCGAGCAGCTCCGGCGGCTCTTCGTCGTTCGGTCACACGAGCTCCACGAGCGGGGCGAACGGCTCTTACTCGTCGAGCTCGTCCGGCGACACGACGCCGCCGCCGTACACGCCGCCGCTGACCGGCGACGGGTACACGAGCGAAGGCGCGCCGCCGTACGCGGTGCCGAAGAGCGATCGCCCCGTCACGTTGACGCTGCTCGCGCTCTTCGGTGCGATCGCGTTCGTCGTTCTCGCGCTGATCGCGTATTCGCGCTGGCGAGCGAATCAGCAGCTCGCGAGCTGGGACGCGAGCGTCGACGACACGCTCGACGCAGAGGTGCGCGCGAAGCGCCACGCCAACGTGATGTCGGCACTGCTCGCGATCCGCTCCGCCGACGACGCGTTCAGCTTCGTTCTCTTCGAGGACTTCTTGTACGCCCTCTACGCCGAGGTCCACACCGCGCGTGCGACCGGCCGGCTCGACGGCCTCTCTCCATATCTCTCGACCGAGGCGCAGGCCCAGCTCTCGCGCCTCCCGGCAAGCGGGATCGACGGCGTCGTGATCGGCGGCATGCGCATCGAATCGATCCGCACCTCCGCGACGAGGGTGACGCTCGATGCCGTCTTCACCGCGAACCTCGCCGAGACCGACGAGACCGGAGCTCCGGCCGCCGTCTACATGGAGGAGCGCTGGACCCTGTGCCGTGACGCGTCCGCTCGTTCGCGCCCGCCGGAGCGCGCGCGCGTGATCGGGTGCCCGAGCTGCGGCGCGCCGCTGGACAAGACGATTGGACAGCAGTGCGGCTATTGCGGCGCGACCTCCAAGCCCGGCGACCACGACTGGTTCGTCGAGAACGTCACCATCGTCGCACGCGAGAACCGCGGTCCGATGCTCACTGGCACCACCGAAGAGGTCGGCACCGACTGGCCGACCGTCGTTGCGCCGGACGTGAAGAAGGAGCTCGAGGCGCTACGCTCGCGCGACCCGGCGTTCTCGTGGCCGGCGTTCGTCGCGCGCGTGGGCGTCGTGTTCTCCGCCTTCCACACGTCGTGGAGCGCACAGGACCTCACCGCGGTGCGCCCGTATCTCAGTGACAACCTGTACGAGCTCCAGAAGTACTGGGTGAGCGCGTACCTCGAGCAGGGTCTTCACAACAAGACGGAGAACCCGCTCATCGTCACCGTGCATCTTGCACGTATCACGCGCGACCGCTTCTTCGACGCCGTCACGGTCCGCGTGTTCGCGACCTGCATCGACTACACGACGGACGCGAAGGGCGCGGTCGTCGCCGGCGATAGCGAACAGCCGCGCGAGTACTCCGAGTACTGGACGTTCATCCGCGGCGCGGGCAAGTCCGCGGCGCCGCGGTCTGACAACGCGTGCCCGAGCTGCGGCGGCTCACTCGCCGGCATCAACATGGCCGGCGAGTGCAGCCACTGCCGCGTGAAGGTCACGACCGGCGAGTTCGACTGGGTCCTCTCGCGCATCGAGCAGGACGAGGTCTACGAAGCCGCGGCGTGAGTCACTTCGGGTCGAGGATGCGACCCATGAAGAGGAGCGTCTTCGTCTGGCGGTCGACGATGGCGACCACGTAGGGGCGATCGACCTGCATCTTCACGATGTCCACCGGAGGTCCCGCCGACGACGCCGCGTCGATGACGACCGCCGTCGCCGCAGCGGCTTCGGTGCCGCCCTCGTCGACGGCGAGGAACGTCTGGTGGAACACCTCGGAGATCTGGAGCTCCTCGAGCTGCGCGATGCCGGTGAAGTCGGCACCCTCGAACGCGTGCTTCATGCCGAGTGACTCGAGCGGCCCTTTCAGCTCGAAGGCCTGGTGCAGCTTCGCCTTCGGGAACGAGAGCCGAACCGGCTTCTCGCGCAGGCCGGCGAGGACGTCGAGGACCTTCGCTCCGGTGAGTGTCGACTCGAACTCGCCGAACGTGCCCTTCGTGGGTGCGATGACGAGCATCGATACCGCGCCACCGTCGTACGGCAGCTCGATCGCGTCGAACGCCGCGTCCTTCGTGTGCGCCGCGCTGAGCTCCGCGTTCATCATCGTGACTGGCTTTTCGGTGCCGTCGAGCGTCGTGAACGGCGCCTGCGCGGTCGCGAGCGGGTCGAACTTCGTCGTCCACGCGGCGTTGAAGTACACCGCGTTGACGAGCACCATCCGCGTGAGAGCGCGAATGCCGTCCTCGGGGATCAGCTCCTCGATGCGCGACTCGGTCTTTTCCTCGACCCACGAATTGATCGTGCCGCGCGCTGCCTGCGGTGCGCCCCTGAAGTCGACGACGTTCAGGCCGGCTCCGTAGTTGACGGCGAGCGTGTCGAGGAACGGCGCTTCGAACGCGTAGTTCTTCTGACCCCACACCGAGTTGATCACGCTGAGTCGGAACGGCTTGCCGTCCTTGTCGAGCGCGCCTTGCCCGCGGCTCGAGAGCGCGAGGTCGAGATAGTCGAAGCCGCGGTGCAGGCGATCGTCAGGCAAGCCGAAATGCAGCGCCTTCTTCATCTCCTCTTTCGTCTCCCCGCGTGCGCCGGCGTACGTCATGGCGAGCGCCGTCGAGATGCTGTGCGGGCTGAGGAAGACGTCCTTGTCGTGGAATTCCGCCGACGAGCCGACGGCGCGATAGAGGTCGACCGCGAAGTCGGCCTGGTCGCCGGCGAACGTGTCGAGCTCCGTGGGCGACAGCACCGGAGCGGTGTCGCGCGCGAGAGACGAGCGCACGGTCTCGACCTGCGGCTTGTCCTCGGTCGGAGCCGAACATGCGGTGAGAGAAGCGACGGCGAGGAGAAGAGCGATGTTCGATTGCTTGATCATGGCGACCTGACCAAGTGCAGCGCACGTACCAGCGCTGCGCGTGACGATCCCCCTTCAAACAAGCGTGATTCGACGATCCAGCGCACGTGCCACGGTGTGCCACCGGCTTCGAGCGCGGCTCCGCCGCCAGCGGCGATCGCCCCTCACGCCCCGACGAATCACGGCTTCATGAAGTCACACGAGCCGATCGCGAGGCAGCCGTGCGTCTTCGGATGGCTCAAGTAGTAGACGTCGCGCCCCTCGGTCGCGAAGAACCTCGCGGTCAGCGCGTTGCCGTAGGTCGCGAAGTCCCACGCCTTGCACGCGTCGCCGACGTCCCACGTGTGCTGGCCCTTCGGCACGAGATAGTGGTTGAGCAGGCCGACCACGCGCTCCGACGCCGACCACGCGGTCTCGTCCGGCGCGAAGGGCACGCCGCGCAATCGAGGCTCCCATGCGGCCGCGAGCGTCGAGCTGTCGCTGACATGCAGCTTCGCGACGCGCGCGAGCCGCAGCGGTACGTCGGGATGCGGTTGATCGTAGGGGAGGCCGCCCTCGCTCACCCAGTCGGCGTCGTAGAGCGCGTTCTTGCACTCCATCGGATCGATCGTGACCGTCTTCGTGCACGTCGTCGCGTCCGGCTTGTAGTTCGCCTTGCACGCCGGGCCTGCCGTCGTCTTGCCGAGGCGCGCGACGCCCTCGACCACGGACTGATCGACGAGGAACTGCATCGGCGTGCGCCGTCCCAGCCGCTCGTAGAGCTCGTCGGGGGTCGCGTAGTCCGCATACTCGGGATAGCGGGCCGCGGCAGACGGCGGGAGGAACGGCACGGCGCCGGCCGCACGCGCGAACGTCACGCCCGATGCAATCTGCACGAAGTTGTCGCCGACGGTGTTGATGTTCAGCAGCGCATGCGGCGCCACGCGATTGCCGTCCGGGTCGAGGAGCGGCTTGAGCATGTAGTACGGCGCGTACGCGATCGGGTCCGCCGGATCGAATGCAGCCTGCGCGAGATCGCGGAAGCGCCGCAGCGACGGCGACTGGCGCCGGAACCCGAAGCCTTCGTTCGGCGCGACGAGCGCCGAGCCGACCGGGTAGAACACGTCGCGGAACTGCGTGCAGCCGAGCGGCTCGTCGCAGTGGTTCGTGTCGGGCGCCGCGACGTCGAGCGTGTGCAGCGCGGGCTGCTCCCACGTCGAGATGCGCCGCCCGATCGGGATGTCGCCGTCGAGCAGCTTGCACCCGTCGTACGACTGCACGACGTCCGCCGCGTTGTAGATCTGGATGTCGAGCCGGTCGTTCGTGCTGCTCGGGATCGGGACGCGGAAGCGACCGTCCTTCTCGGTGCGAGCGCAGCGGACCTCGCCGTTGTTCACGTTCTCGACGACGACGGTCATGCGCTCGCCGAGCTCGTCGGGGTTCAAGCACGCGATCTCGAGCTCGTGGTTGTCGTCGCCCTCGTTGACGACGATGCGGACGGAGCGCTGGGTCATCGCGCAGCGCGAGCCCATCTGGTGGATGGACTTCTTGTCGTCGTCAGGCCGCTCCGAAGGCGGCACCGCGAAGACCAACGGCCCCATCAGCTGCGCGGTCACGGCCTCGACGACGCCGTACGAGCGGAAGCCGACGTCGAGCGCGAGCGAGCCTCCGCCGGACATCGGCGCCGAAGCGACGACGTACGGATCGATGCCGCCCTGGATGCCGCTCATGATGCCGCCGAGCGACTCGCCCGCCGCGAAGTAGGGGACGTCGGGTCCGCCGACGTCCGGCGTGCCGTCGCCGTTGAAGTCGCCGACGGGATCGATCTTGCCGTCGTTGTTGTAGTCGATGGTGCCCGGCTGACCGAACGTGCGCAGGATGCGGAGGGCCTGCATGCCGTCGAGGATCCCCTGACGGACGTTGTCGCGCGTGTGGAAGATGTGCGCGGTCCACCAGAACCACCCGCTGTCCGGCTTGCCGTCGCCGTTGAGATCGTGCGCGCGCCCGTTCTTGAACGCGTCGAGGAACGGGACGAGGCAGTTGCCGAACAGCTTGCTCGTCGCGAGCGCCTCGTCGGTCTCGTCGAACACGAGCCCGTGCTCAGGGTTGTTGTAACCGAACATCGCGATGCCCTGCTTCGCGTAGTCACCCGCGTAGAACAGGATCTCGTCGGAGTGACCGGTCACGCCATGACCCCAGAACGCCACGGGCGCGGGCTTCGGTGCCTTGTGCGGATCCTTCTTCGGCACCGAGAGGAACCACTGCACGGTGTCGGGGCGCACGTCGCCCTGGCCGGTGCGGAAGTCGACGTGGAACCTCGTGTCGGGATCGCGCGACGCGGGATCGCCCATCAAATAGGGCGTCTTGTACGTCCCGACGACGATGTAATCGATGTTCTCGAAGCCCTTCTCGACGGCGATCAGATCGCCGGCGTCGAGCCCGAAGACCTCCTTGAAGAACGTGTGGAACGAGTCCTTGATGTCCGGATCGTTCACCTTCACGACGTACGGTGACTGGCCGAAGCCGGCGCGCTTCTGACACACCTCGCTCGAGAGGTCCTGCGGCTCGCCCGCGGGCCTCTGACCGGCGGACTGCTTCACGTCGAAGACGGCGGGGTACTCCGTCGCGAAGCGCGCGAACGGGCCCGTGCCGTACAGGCCGTCGCGGAGGAGACGCATGTCCTCGTGGGTGGGTTGCGTGGTGAACGTCCACGCAAACGCGACGTGATCGAGGCCGGTGCCGGCGATGTCGCCGAAGTAGTTCGCGAGGCGCTTCTCGCGGAGGACGTCCGCCAGGCGCGCGATTCCTTTGCGCTGCGACGGGTGGTGGATGCTCTCGAACGGCGAGCGGATCGGCTGGCGGTTTCCGCCGCGCAGGCGATCGGTGAGCACGACCGCGTACTCCGTCTTTTCGTCGAGCGGCACGACCGGACGCATGATGAGCGTGTCGGTCTCGCGCTCGTACCAGGTGAGGAGGTTGTCGACGCCCGCGATGCCTTTCGTGCCGAGCGTGTTCGGGTGATCGAGCACGCCGTCGAAGTCGTTGTCGAGGTCGGGTCGGTACGCGGACTGCGGCAGCCCGAGGCCCTCTTCGACGGTCTCGAACGCGAGGTTGCTCTCGCCCGCCTTCGGGTCGTTCGGGAAGTAGCGGAACGGATCGCGCAGCGTGACCGGGTAGTAGCCGTTGCCCACGTCGACGAAGACGGGAAGGCCGGTCGTGAGGTTCACGATGTAGAAGGGGTCGTTCGAGAGATCGTGCTCGTCGCCCTGCATGCGCGAGGCGACGTCCTCGAGATCGATCGCGGCCTCGCGCGGGTCGGCGCCGGCTGCGCGATCGAACGCGACGCTGATCGGCGACGAGATCCCCCAGCCCTCCATCGACGTGAAGTCCTCGCGCGCGTTGCGCTCCATGAAGGTGGGCGCGACGAGGCTGACGTTGATGCGCCGTCCGGTGCGGCTCGTCGGATCGGCGAACGTCGCGAGGTCGTTCGGGAGCGGCACCTCGGGGAGCGGCCGATGCGCGACGTCGAACTTCACCATCGGGCCGTCGCCGGCGGGCGTCCGCCGCAGGCCGTCCGGCGCCGTGTCGACTCCGCAGGCACCGCCGAACGCGATCACCCCGCAGGTCGAGACGAGAAGAAGGAGGCTCTTCGCGAGAGTCATGTTCGCACCTGGACCACGCGATTACCGGAGGCCGCGCCTGCCTGCACGTCTCTTCTCGCCTAGAAGAGCAAGCCCAGCCGACCGATCACGACCCACTGCGGCGGGAGCCGCTCGCCGTCGGCGTTCTCGAGCGCGCCGCCGGGCAGGAGCAGGCCGGCCTGCGCGCCGAGCACGCCCTTCAGGTCGTAATCGAGCGGGAAACGAGCCTCGAAGCCGGCGTCGAATTCGACGCCGAGGTCCTTCTTGCGGCGATCGCCGCCGCGGTAGTTCACGTACGAGCCCTGCGTCGCGAGGCGGTACGGATCGACGACGTCGGCCGTCGACTGCGCGACGACCATGCCGCCCTTGATGTCGATGAAGTGGCGCGGCCGGAAGATGAACGTCGGGTTGACGTACTGCGCTCCGAACACGCCGCCGTTCGACGCGAGGAGATCGACGCCGGGCGTGGGGCGGTTCGCGTTCGTGAGCAGTGGATCCGTCGCTGCGGTCGCGGAGCGCGCGGTCTGGAAGCGGAGGACCTCGTCGAACAGGAGCAGGCCGACCCGGTGGTTCGGATCGAAGACGAAGCGGCGCTGCGTGCTGTCGTACGGATCGGCGTCGCCCGACGCGTATCCGAGCTCGACCTGCGCGACGAGATCGCCGTACGGAACGCCGCGCGACGACGGCTTGCCGAGATAGTGGAGGCTCGTGGCGCGCGCGCTCGCGTCGCGCCGTTCCTTGTTGGACGCCTCGGCATCGGCCCACACGCCGGTCGCCCAGCTGCGGTGGACGACGCCGACGACCGCCGCGCCGCCGTACGAGCGGATCGACGTCTTCTGTCCCTCGAGCGCCTGCTCCGCCGTGCGGAGGATGTTCGTGGAGCCCGCGATGTACGCGCCCTCGGCCTCGGCGAAGAGGAACGCATCCTGACCCGGGACCGGCACGGCGACACGACCGTGGATGTCGACGGCGAGCGCGTCGATCTCGTCGGTGTACGGGAAGAGGGGAGAGCCGCTCGTCTTCGCGTTCTGCTGATGGCGCAGGGTGCTGAAGACGCCGAGCTTGTCGTAGTCGTGCTCGTAGAAGGCGGCGAGCACGCCCTGGAACGCCTGCTGCCCGCGCGACAGCGTCGCGTTCGGATCGCGGTACACGAGGTCGCCGGCGAGCGCGACGAAGAAGTCGCTGTCCTTGCCGCCCGGCTTCGTCGCGAAGAGGATCCGCTCGCTGATCGATCCGTAGCGGTAGTCGCCGAAGAGCGTGGGGTGATCGCCGTCGTTGGCGAGGATGCCCATGCCCCAGTGGTTCGGCTGCTGGCCGACGCGCACGACGCCGACGGGAAGTTTGTATTGTGCAAACAACCAGCGCGGCTGGAAGTTGCCGAAGCCGTTGTAGTCGTCGCGCGGCGTCGCGTCGGCGCTCGTGCCGTGCGCCGTCTCTCCGAAGAGGACGCCGGTGATCAGGTCCGCCTGCGCGATGAGCTCGAGTGTGTCGCGGATCTGGAAGCGAGGCGTGACGCGGAGCCAGTGGCTGACGAACTGGTTCTGGCCGGTCCCGTCCTCGACGAGGCCGGGGCGACGATTGATGTCACTGGCGGTGGCGATGAGCGGAAAGGTCCGCTGCGCCTGGTAACGGATCTGGTGCTCGCCGTGGAGGAAGAACCGGTACGCGTCCGGATCGGGGGCCGGGACGTCGACGCGCCCGTTGTCGAGGATGAGGCGCGGGAGGTCCCTCGGGACGTCGCCGTCCGGGTCGGGATCGCCGGCGCGCGCGGGGGCTGCGGTCAGGACGAGAGAGAGGAGAGCCGAGCTCGGCAACACTGCGACCAGCAGGCGTCTCATGAACGGGCGCAGCATAGACGCGATGTGCCTCGACCGTCCGCATGGATCGCGCCTTGCCCACATGATGCGGCAATGTCTCACATGATGCGCGAAGATCGCGGCGTCGTTTGCCTGATTTCAGCTACTTGCCGCCGATCCAGAGACGGATTGCCCGCGGCCCACTTGATGCACCTATGTAGGTCACTGTCGGCCAGAAGCCGACTCCGGCACGAAGCCGCTGGAAGCCCGACGAGCTCGCCCGATTCGAATGAATCGCCGCGAGATCTCTTCCGCCTCCTCAGGACCTTCGCGGCCGCTGCGACGTCCACTCTCGACTACAGGAGCTCTGCGCACGACGAAACGGCCGAACAGAAACAATGTCTGACCGCGCTTCTGCGCATGGAGCCCAAAGCTCTTCCGCCGACTGGGCCTCTTCGTGAGGTCCGGTCGGTAACCATTTTGTCGCTCGCATTTTGTGGTGTTGGAGGCGCGCCGCCGCGGTAAACGCGTCCCATGTCACCTGTACGCGTCGGCCTCGCGCTCTCGCTCTCGGATCTCGAAGACGTGGCGGTGCGCGCTCGGCGCGTCACCTTCGCCGACGAAGCCCGCGCCAAGGTCGAGCGATCACGGCTCGCGATCGAAGCGATCGCGGACGCGGGCGACGCGGCGCCGAACGTGTACGGCGTGAACACGGGGTTCGGCGCGCTGAGCGAGACGCGCATCTCCGCCTCGGACGTACGCGCCCTGCAGCAGAACCTCGTGCGCTCGCACTCGACGGGCGTAGGACCGAACCTCTCGCCTGCGGAGGTGCGCGGCATGATGCTCCTCCGCGCGCAGGTGCTCGCGCTCGGGCATTCGGGCGTGCGCTCGAGCCTCGTCGACCTCCTCGTCGCGATGCTGAACGCGCAGGTCCATCCGCGCATCCCGGTGCAGGGCTCCGTCGGCGCGAGCGGCGACCTCGCGCCTCTCGCGCATCTCGCGCTCGCGATGATCGGCGAGGGCGAGGCGCAGATTGGAGACGGACCGATGCGCCCATCGGCCGAGGTCCTGCGCGAGGCGGGCATCGCGCCCGTGGTCCTCGAGGCGAAGGAAGGCCTCGCGCTCATCAACGGCACGCAGCTCATGGCCTCGCTCGGCACGCTCTCTCTGCTCGCCGCCGAGCGCCTCTGTGTCGCGGCGGACGTCGCCGGCGCGATGAGCCTCGAGGCCCTCAAGGGCTCGACCCGGCCGTTCGACGATCGCCTGCACGTCGCGCGTCCGCATCCCGGGCAGCGTCTCGTCGCGAACAACCTGCGCGCGCTCCTCGCCGACAGCGAGATCGCGGAGAGCCATCGCGACTGCAGCAAGGTGCAGGACGCGTATTCGCTCCGGTGCATGCCGCAGGTGCACGGCGCGAGCCGCGATGCGCTCGCGTGGGTGCGCAGCGTGCTCGAGCGCGAGGTGAACAGCATCACGGACAACCCGAGCGTCTTCGTCGATCGGGGCGAGACCGAGATCATCAGCGGCGGCAATTTTCACGGGCAGCCGCTCGCGCTCGCGCTCGATCTCGCGGCAATGGCGACGGCGGAGCTCGCGAACATCAGCGAGCGCCGCGTCGAGCAGCTCGTGAACCCGGCGCTGTCCACCGGGCTCAGCCCGTTCCTGGCTGCGGGCAGCGGGCTGCACTCCGGGTTCATGATCGCGCAGGTCACGAGCGCGTCCCTCGTCAGCGAGAACAAGGTGTACTGCCATCCTGCCAGCGTCGACTCGATCCCGTCGTCGGCCGGGAAGGAGGACCACGTCTCGATGGGAAGCGTGAGCGCGAAGAAGCTGCGCGAGGTGGTCACGAACGTCCGCGTGTGCCTCGCGATCGAGATCATGACCGCGGCAGCAGGCCTCGACCAGCGCGCGCCGCTCCGCCCGAGCCGAGGGGTACAGGCCGCGCTCGCGGCCGTGCGCGAGCGTGTTGCTCCGATGACGGGAGATCGTCCGCTGTATGGCGATATCGCGGCGGTCAGCACGCTCGTGGCCTCGCACGAGCTCGTCACGACCGTGGAACGCGCGGTCGGCGCGCTCGCCTGACGGCGTGACCCGCTCCGTTGCGATACGTCGCGAAGCGCAATTACATCTTCTTAAGATCGGCGGCGGCGCGTAGCCAACGCGCGAGCGCGGAAGTAGATCGTGGTTCACCTCACGGAGGTGATCGATGGCCACGATCGCGAAGGTTCGGCACTGCCAAGGAACGGATACGGCCGCGGCCGTCCGCTATGGCGTTGCGGTCGGGGCCGTTGCCGTCGCGTATGCGCTGCAGCGGGCGATCTGGCCGCTCGTTCCGCCCTCGCCCCATCTGTTCTTCTACCCGGCCGTTTTCCTCGCGGCGCGCGTCGGCGGCAGTCGACCCGGGTACGTCGCGACCGCGCTCTCGACGTTCGCGATCGCGCACGGCTTCTTGCCGCCGACGGGCCTGTTCGCCATCCAAGATCCGAGCGACGCGCTCGACCTCGCGATCTTCTTCGCCGTGTGCATCGGGATCAGCGCTGCCGTCGGCCAGCTGCACGAGGCGCTCAAGCGAGAGCAGCGCGCGGCGGTCGTGGCCCGCGAGGCGAAGCAGTCGACCGACGAGACGTGGTCGATGGTCGCGCACGACCTGCGGCAGCCGCTCAGCGTGATCAACATGGGCTCGACGGAGCTCGGCCGCAGGGCCACGACGCCGCCGGACATGGAGAAGATGCTCCAGTTGATCCAGCGCTCGACGCATCGCGCACGCGACCTGATCGACCACGCGCTCGATGCGATGCGCGCCGCCGAGGGCAAGCTCGTCGTGGCGCCGGCGCCCTGCGATGTCGCGGAGCTCTGCGCGCACGCGCTCGATGCCGTCGCGCTCCTCGGCGAGCGCAAGGGAGTGAAGCTCGACTCGGACGTCTCGGCCCGGCACGCGGTGGCCTGCGATCAGCCGCGCCTCGAGCAGGTCCTGACGAACCTGCTCGGCAATGCGATCGAGTTCACGCCGCGGAACGGCGTCGTGTCGCTCTATGCCGACGAGACCGACGACGGCATCGTGTTCTCGGTGCGCGACACCGGGCGCGGCATCCCCGCGGACGAGATCGGCGCGATCTTCACCAAGTTCTGGTCGAGTGCGCACAGTCCCGGCACCGGCCTCGGTCTGTGGATCGCGGGCGCGATCCTCGAGGCGCACGGCTCGAAGCTGGACGTCGCGAGCCGCGTCGGAGAGGGGACGACGTTCAGCTTCACGCTGCCGATCGTCCACGAAGGCTCAGCGCCGCGCGCGGCCCTGGCCTAGCGTCGTGAACGGGCGGACGTCGTGTCCCGCCGCCCGCGCGCGCCACTTGCCGTCGCGTGCGGGCCGCTTCGGCATCGTCTCGGGCGTGATGGTCGCTTTGCCCGAGCCCACGTCGGCAGCGTCGTCGTTCACGACGAGCACGGGCCAGTAATGCGCCGACGTCTTGCTCGTGTACGCGAGCATGATCATGAGGTCGTACGCCGGATCGTCCGGTGCATCGATGGTGACGGAGATCGTGTCGCCCACCTTTGCGTACGAGCGATCGAGCGTGAACGTGTATCCGCTCGGCTGTCCGCCGCCGCGTCCGGCGTAGAACTCCTCGTAGCTCATCGCGCGCATCGGAACGAGATCGGCGTGCGGCTGATCCGAGTAGACGAGGACGTCGACCTTTCGTGACTTGCCCGGCGCCACGCGCACGGCCTTCGTGTTGATGTTCGTCGGCTTGCCGCTCTGGTCGTACGACGGGACGATCGCGTCGTCGTCGGCGGTCGTGATCGCCTGGAGGTAAGGCGCGTCCTTCGCGGGCGCGCACGGGTACTTGCCGGCGAGCGATGCCTTGTTCGACCACTGGCGCTGCACGTCGAAGCCGATGTCTGCAGGATGCAGGTTGTCGCGATCGAGGAACGTGCACAGGTCGCCGAGCTCGCCGATCATCGTCGCCTGCCAGGCCCAGTGCGCGTCGTCGAGCTTGTTGAAGCCGGGCTTCGTCTTCGGGAACGGATCGGTCGCCCACTCGAAGTACTCGTGGCTCGCGGCGATGGTCAGCTCGCCGATGTCCGAGCAGCGCGGGAGCACCGCGTAGCCGACCTGCGTGCCGCCGGCGTCGATCTCGAAGTGATAGCCGCCGTAGCCCTCGCAGCTCTGTCCGAGCTCGCCGGCGCCGTCCATCGTGATCTTCGTGCTCGCCGGATAGTAGATCGCGTAGAGCGTGCTCGCGTCGGGCGCGCCGAACGCGGGCGTCGCTCCAGTGAGCTTGCCCTTCAACCAGTCCTCGATCGCTGCCGAGGTGATCGCGGCGGGCGGTGCCTCGTCGAGGACGATCGTCTCGCGCGCGGTCATCGGGCCGACTCCGTACTCCTTGCCGACGTCCTTCCAGTACGTCGAGGCGGAGATCTTCGACGTGAACTCGGTGATCGACGTCGCGAGCGGATCGCCCGGGAACACGATCGCGACGACCTTCGGCGTCTTGATGACGGGGCCGCCTCGGCTCTGCACCTCGGGGAACGTCGGCTTCGGGGCGACCTTCGGCGGGGCAGCATCGGGCTGCTCGACGGGCGCTCCGGCGTCCTCCGGCGGCGGCGGGATCACGGGTGGAACCGGCTGCGGGGCCAGCGTCGTCTCGACGCTCGAACAAGCGCCGATGGATCCTCCGAGTCCCACGAGCGTCGAGAGCAGCAGCGCAAACGCCGGACGCGATGTCATCGGCCCATGCGTTAGCACGCGACATGCCACGCGCCAGCATCGGTACAAACGATGCGCGTGCACGGACCGACGGCAGGATCGTCTCGATCCCGACGCCAACCGTCAGTAGGCTGGCGGTCCATGTCGAAGGCTACTCTCGTTCTCGTGTCTGTCACCGTCGCCGCTGCGCTCGCAGCTTGCGGCCCGCCCCATCGCGACGTCCCCGCGGGCGAGGTCCCGAAGCTCACGTCGCTCGAGCACCTCATGGACGCGCAGGCGACGATCGCCGATCCGCAGATGAAGAAGGCCGGCGCGGCGAGCTTCACCGACGAGGACTACGCGGCGTTCGCCGAGGTCTCGAGCCGCATCCAGGCGACGAGCATGAAGGCGAAGGAGTTCACGAAGGGCCCCGATTTCGACAAGCTCGCCGATCGCCTTCACGAGAACGCCGTCGCGCTCGGGAAGGCCGCTTCCGCAAAGGATCAGAAGGCCTCGTCCGACTCGCTGGCCGCGATGAAGGCGACCTGCAAGGAGTGCCACGGCAAGTTCAAGTGACGGTCACTGCCACACGCGGATCGCGGCGAGCTGCGCGGGCGCGGCGTCGAGGTTCGTGACGGCGACGATGCGTCCGTCGGGTGCCTGCGCGATGCGCACGTTGCCGACCACCGCAGGCGCGCCGAGCTTCGTCACGACGAAGCCGGTCGCGCCGAACGAGGTGTCGAGCTTCCCGTCGCTCGTCACACGCGCGACGACGAGAGCGCGATCGGCGTCGACGGTCGCGGCGGCGAACACGAGCCGGCCGGACGCATCGACGACCGAGCGCGCGCCGCCGATCTTCGTGCCGAGCGCGATCTTCACGACGCCGCCCGGTGCGAACGACGTGTCGAGCGCGCCGGCGCTGTCGAAGCGGACGGCGAAGAGCTGTCCGTCCGCGGTCTCCCCGGTCATCACCACGCGACGATCGGCGAGGACGTGGATCGCGTGTGCGGTCGCGCCGGCGAGCGGCACGGGCGAGAAGCCGTTCTGGGGACCGAACGCCGGATCGGCCTGACCGTTCGCCTGCAGCCTGAGCGCGACGGGATGCGCGCCGCCGTCGTCGGCCGAGCACGCCGCGAGGATCCTTCCGTCCGGCGCGATCGTGACGGCCTCGCAGGCGTCGTTCGGCGCGCCGCTCGTGTGACCGTAGAAGAACCCGGAGCTCGGTGACGCGCCGATGCCGAACGTGTCGTCGAGCGCGCCTTGCGGCTTGAAGCGCGCGATGACCGCCTCGGTCGTCGCTGCGCCCTTCTCGAGCACGGTGCCGGCGAGGACGATGCTGCCGTCGGTTTGCACCGCCACGCCGAACGCGAGCAGGTTGTTCGCGTCGGGCACGGCGAACGACGGCGTCGCGTAGCCGTCGTCGTCGAACGACGGATCGGCCTTGCCCGCGGCGGTCACGCGCGCGATCCCGTACGAGCTGTCGCCGCCGTTCGAGCGATAGCCCGCGAGCACGGCCTCGCCGTCCTTCGTGAGGGCGATCGCCTCCGCGACGTCGACCGATGCTGCGCCCCCCTTGCGGAGATCGACGCTCACCTTGCCGATGCCGCCGTACGAGGTGTCGCTCGCGCCGTCGACGCCGAGACGGACGACCACGAAGTCGTTGTCGCTCGTGCCGGCGACGAGGATGCGTCCGTCTGCCTGTACCGCCGCCGAGCGCACGCCGATGCCGGTGACGCCGACGCTCGCGAGGACCTTGCCCGCGTTGCCGAACGTCGTGTCGAGCGTGGCCGCCGGGCCGCGAACGAGGAGCGAAGCGGACTTGTCGCGGCGGATCTTCCCGCCGGCGTCGGAGGCCGAGATCGTGATCGGCGTCGTGCCCTGCTTCGAATTCGGCAGCGCCGAGAGCGTGAGCTTGCCGGTCGTCGCGCCGGCGACGATCACGAGCGGCAGCGCCGTGACGCCGTCGGGCAGCCCGGACGCGGTCGCAGTGATCGGACCGTCGAAGCCGGCGCGCGTGATCTGCAGATCGACCTGCACGCTGCCGCCCTGCACGAGCGTCACCGCCGAGCCGGTCGCGACTTCGAACCCTGCCTCGCCTTGCGGCGCGGTGCCGTGCTCGGGCGTGCAATCCGCGCCGCACAACGCCGCCGGATCGTCGCCCGTACAGCCCGCCGCGAACGCTCCTGCCGAGGTCGCGACGAGCGCGAGCAGACGAAGAGCGGCGGGCGAACGAAGGCGAAGGGCGAAATTCATCTGGCGAACCTAGCCAGCCAGATCCGCGCGAACAGGTCCCCAACGGGGTGACACCCGCGAGCCCGAGGCAGGCTCGCGAGCCCTTTTTAACGCTACTTCTTGGCCGCCGGAGCCGGAGCCTTCCCGGGGCGCGTCGCGGCGGCGATCTCGGACTTCATCTTCATCTGGGCCTTCTCGCCCTTCATCGTGACGCTGAAGGACGACTCCATCGCGATCTTGGTCGTGGAGGTGCCGACGAGGCGGACGAACGAAGGCGAGACCTTGCCGGAGCCTGTGCCGGCGACGCTGTCGAGCGTCGCGGTCGCCCCCGGCGGGAGCGCGCCGATGTGCATGGGCTGGTTCGGCGGTGCGGACATGGTGATCGCGATCTCGGCGTCGGCGCGATCGGCTTCGAGCTTCGTGAGCGTGTAGCTCGTCTTCGAGTCGACGAGCGCGCCGCCGAGCGGCACGCGGGACGTCACGTCCCACTTCGCGCCCTTGCCGACCTCCTCTTCGGGGAAGGGGACGGACATCTGGCGGACGGAGTCGCGGATCGTGTCGAGCTGGCTCTTCAGCGTTTCGCTCGCGCCGGGCCCGAGGTCGAACTCGGTCTCGCTCGCGACGCCGCGCGCGGAGATGCGGGCCTTGCCGTGCAGTCCGACGATCCCCTTCATCTCCTTCTCGACGGCTGCGCGAAGCTTGGGATCGACCGCGACGTCGTCGAGCACGTCGACCTTCTCCGTGCTCAGGTCGCAGCGGAGGTCACCTTCGGGCGTGACCTCCTTCGCGTCGATGCGCATGAGGGTGCGGATCGTGGGGAGGTCCGTCTTCGGTGCGGACTTGCCGCCCATCGACATCCCCATCGACATCTTCATGTCCATCTCGAGGTACTCGGTCGTGCCGGCCTTGAACTTGTAACGGAGCGCCCGTCGAGGCGCCGCTCCGGGAGCGGTCACCTTCACGGTGGGCTGCACGATCTCGGGCGGCTTCGCGGGACCGACGTCGGCCTGCGCGGGCTCGTCCTTCGGCTTCGCGCTCGTGCTCGCGGCGGCGTCGGCCGGTTGCGTCGACGCCGGCGCGGTTGCATCGGCGGTCGAGGCAGGCGTGCCGGTCGGAGCCGTGGGCTCGGTCGGGCCTCCGCAGGCAAGGAGGAGCGACGCGAGGACGGGCACGAGACTCGAAGGGAGAATTCGCATGCGGGCGCGAGAAAGCCACGGCTTCGTGAGCGAGGCAAGCGCGGAGGTCGTCTCGAAGTTCAGCGGTAGCCCCTCCCGGACTCGAACCGGGACACCCTTCCGGGCCAGAGATTTTAAGTCTCCTGCGTATGCCATTCCGCCAAGGGGCCTCGAGCTCCTCGTCAGCGTAGCTCGGTCGGGTGCTGGCGTGGCGACGAGACCGAAGGCGGACGGCCGTGCTCGTTTGACCCGCCGCAGACACGTGTATAGAGAGAGCCCATGCTCGCCCGACGCCTCCTCGCCTTCGCGCCGCTCCTCGTTCTCCTCGCGTGCGGCGGCACGTCGACTGCGCCCATCCCGACCAGTGACCCGCCGGCAGCGAGCGGTGCAAGCGGCGACGGGAGCGGCGCTGCGAGCTCGAACACGCCGCCGGCGACGCCCTCGGTCCCGCCGGCGGGTGCCTCGCCGACGACCGCTTGCACGTGGTCGAACATGCTCGACCGCGACAGCTTCTACGTGGTCGCCGGCGCGCTCGAGAAGTGTGTCGCGACGCCGACCGCGTCGGGTTGCACGCGCGTCCACAGCGCGACGGAAGACACGCTCACGATGGCCGGTCTCGACGAAGGTGTCGGCACGATTCAGTTCATGTACACGTCCGTGAACGGATCACACTCGCTGCTCGGCTCGCGCGTCGTGAGCCCGACCACGAACGAGACCGTGCTCACGGCCGCCGGCGTCCCCGCCGCAATCACGCTCGATCAGGCGCTCACGACCTTGTTCGCGGCGGAGAGCCCGGAGAAGAAGGCCTTCGTCTGCACCATCGCGCCCTGAGCGGCATGCGAGCCGCCTCGATCGCCGGTGTCGGGCTCGTCGCGCTCCTCGTCGCGCTCGTCGCGCCGGCCGTCGCGCGCGCCGACGAGAACGTCATCAAGAACCCGGGCGACCATCCGGCGTATCGCTTCGAAGCCGAGCCGCACGCGCTGCTCGGCTACGCGGGCCCGTTCGAGAAGGGCGGGGCGGACTTCGGCGCCGGCTTCCGCGGCACCATCATCGTCGCGGATCGAGGCTTCATCTCGTCCATCAACAACAGCGTCGGCGTCGGGTTCGGCGGCGACATCTTCTTCAAGCACGGCACGGTCGTGATCCCCGTCGTCATGCAGTGGAACTTCTGGCTCACCACGCACTGGTCCGTGTTCGCCGAGCCGGGATTCGGGCTCTCCGCGAACCCCGAGAAGAGCCGCGACACGCTCTTTCCCGCGGCGTACGTCGGCGGCCGATACCACTTCACCGACAAGATCTCGCTGACGCTGCGACTCGGCTATCCATCGTTCTCGGTCGGCGCGTCGTTCTTCCTCTGATCGTCGCCGGCCGTCACCTGTTCGAGCGACACGAAATCCCCGAAAAAAAGCGGCCCGGGGCGTGCGCGCGCCAAGGCCGTGGCTAAGCTCTAACGGTTGGATTCCCACGTCCGCCCGCCGCTTCCACGTCTGAACAGCGCGACCGAGCGATTGCCGGGGGCGGACGAGGGCAGACAGCCGGTCGGCCTCCCCAACGTCGATCTCCGCCAGGCTTACGGCTTCGCGCGAGGGATCGCGCGGATCCAGCCCGCCGGCGCGATGTCGGCGCCGGGCCATCGCCTCGTGTGGGTCCGGCGTGCGGCGTTTGCGTGCACCACGCTCATCGCCGCGGACGACGCGTTCGCGGTCGTGGGCCGGCACACGCAGTGCAGCGTCGTTTTGCCCGACGATCCGTTCGTCGCGCTGCGTCATGTGCTCGTACGGTCCGTGGCGCTGCCGGCCGGCGGCGTCGCGGTGCGCATGCTCGATCTCCACACCGGCATCGGCTTCGTCCTTCCGGACGGGTCGCGGCACACGTCGATCTTCGCCGAGGGCCCGATCGCCGTCGGGCTCGGCGAGTACGCGCTCGTCGCGCTTCCGAACGAGTCGAAGGGCGACGAGCTCCCCGGCGAGATGCCCGCGCCCGTCGTCGACATGCCGTCCGACGTCCGCGATCAGCTCCAGAAGCTCGCCGTCGCGATGTCGCCCTATCGCGTGAACGCGCGGCCCGTGAATCGCACGTCACGCATCACGCTGATGCCGAGCCCGGTCATGGTCGGCGAGCCTCTGCCGCCGAGCCTCGGCAGGCTCGCCAACGGCGGACGCTACGCGCTCACGCTCGCGCGCCGCGGCCGTTCGGCCACCGTGATGATCGCCGACGAGGACCTCGCGCGCGGCGTCGTCATCGGTCGCTCCGAGAAGTGCCACACCGAGATGCTCCGTCGCATCACGGACGAGAACACCTCGCGCGTCCACATCCTCGTGCTGCGCGAAGGCTCGGTCATCTACGCGTACGATCTCGCGTCCACGCAGGGCAGCTACGTGAACGGCATGCCCGTGCGGCGCGTCGTGCTCGGGGATCGCGGCGCATCGATGACGCTCGGCCGCGGCGACGACGCCGTGCGCTTGATCTGGCAAGCGCACAGCTGAACGCTACTTCTTCGGCTTTTTCTCGCCGCCGCCGTTGAGGAGCTCGCGCGTGAGCGACGACGCTCCGGCGGCACGGAGCTCGGCGCAGAGCGACGCGGCCTCGAGCGCCTCGGCGAGCGGCCGTGCCGCGCTCTCGATCTCCGCGGCGCGCGGCCCGTAGAACGCGGCGCGCTCCTCTTGCTCGGCCTTCGTGCACGCGACGCCTGCGGCTCCGATGAGGCTCGCGCTCAGCGCGCCGGGGAGCTTCTTCCGGAGATCGGGCCACCGCGCGCGAACCCACGATTCGGCGATCATTCGTGACGTGCGTCGTGCGAACGCCGCGCCCATCACGTAGCGCATCTCGTGCGGCCGGATCTCGTCCTCGAGCGACGCATCGAGCCCGCGACGGAGCAGCGCGGCATCGTCGAAGCCGCCGAGCGCCTTCAGCGCGAGCACGCGATCTTCTTTCGTCTTCGCTGCGCGAGCCGTGGCGAGCAGCTTCGTGAGCCGATCGGCGCCGGCGTGCCGCGTGGCGAGATCGAGCGCGACGCCTGCGGTGTCGGAGTCGACGCTCGTGGGATCGGCGAGCCACTTCACCGCGAGCTCGTCGGCTTCACGCAGCGTCGCCTCGTCCTCGGCGAGATCGCCCATCGCGAAGAACACGCTGCGCCGGAGGATGGCGTCGTCGCCGCCGCCGGCGGCCTCGTCCTTCTTCGGCATCCAGCCGAGGTCCTTCTTCCGCTTCGCGAGGCGCGCGCTGACGAACTTGCGGAACGCAGGGCGCGCGTCGTCCTCGACGAGCACGAGGCTCATGCTCGCGAGGATCGACGTGATCTGCTCCACGACCTGCCGTGCCGGATCGTCGTCGAACAGCGGCAGGACCTTGAGCATCACGGCGGGCTTCAGCTTGCCTGCGCGCACGCCGGCCCACGCGTTCGAGAGCAGCGAGATGCGCGCGGGCACCTCGAGCTGAGCGCGCGCCTGCGCGAGCTTCGTGAGCTCCGTCTCCGAGAGCGCGAACCGGTAGTAGCCGCCCTCGGCGTTCGGATGCACCCACGTGGGGCATTTGCGACCTGCGACGATCGACGGCGCGCCGTACGCGAGGTCCGCGCACTGCGCCTTCTTCTCCCCCTGCGCGAGGACGCAAACGGGGATCGTCCACGCGCGCTCCTGATCCTCCGGGACCTTCGAGCCGAGCGGACGCCACGCTTCCTGACCGAGCTCGATGTGCCAGCGCGAGCCGCGGTCGCACTCGACGTG
Source organism: Labilithrix sp. (assembly GCA_028287065.1). Classification (GTDB taxonomy): domain Bacteria; phylum Myxococcota_A; class Polyangia; order Polyangiales; family Polyangiaceae; genus Labilithrix. The sequence continues at coordinate 39,352 of JAQBQJ010000079.1, forward strand.
CGCGGTGACCTCGGGCACGCCGGTGCGATCGAGGTACGTGGCGGCCATCTGCGTGACGTCCTTGCCGGACGCGCGATCGAGCGATGCGAAGAGGCGATCCGCGTGGACGCTCTTGAAGGCGTTCGTCGTGAGGTACTCGCGCACGCCGCGCTGGAAGGTCGCTTCGCCGATCCATCGCTCGATGGTCGAGAGCACCGCCGCGCCCTTCTCGTACGTGATGCCGTCGAACGCCTCGTCGGCCTCGCTGGTCGAGACCACCGGCTGTCGAACGGCGCGCGCGGAGGCGAGCGCGTCGACGTCCATGACCCCGAGCTGGTCGACGACAGCGTCGTTCTTCGCGCCGAACGACGGCTTCCAGATGTCGACGATGCGCCACTCCATCCACGTGGCGAAGCCTTCGTTCAGCCAGAGGTCGTCCCACCATGCAGCCGTGACGAGATCGCCGAACCACTGGTGCGCGAGCTCGTGCGCGACTACGAGCGCCTGCGACCGCCGCGAGCGGACCGACGCGCGCGCGGGATCGAGGAGGAGCAGCTCCTCGCGGAACGTGATGAGGCCTGCGTTCTCCATCGCGCCGGCGCCGAACTCGGGCACCGCGACGATGTCGAGCTTCTCGTACGGGTACGGGATCCCGAACCACGTCGCGAGCGCGTCGACGAGGCCGCTCGTCGCCTCGAGGCCGAGGGCGCCTTGCGCGGTCTTCCCCTTCACGGTGATCAGCCGGATCGGCGGCTTGGTGGTGCGCGCGAGCTCCTTGATCTCGAGCTCACCGACCGCGAGCGCGACGAGGTACGTCGGCAGCGGCGGAGTCTCGGCGAAGCGGAACGCGATCTTGTCGCCACTCGCATCGCGCGCGAGCTCCGGCGTGTTGGCGACGGCGAGCATGCCCTTCGGCACCGTCACGCTCACCTCGAACGGCACCTTGTATCCGGGCTCGTCGAAGCACGGGAACGCGCGTCGAGCGTCCGTCGCTTCGAACTGCGTGAACGCGTACCAGTTGCCGCCGTCCGCGACGCGATAGAGGCCCGACAGCTCCTGATCGAACGGCGCGGAGTACGTGATGACGAGCGTCGCGCGCCCTGGCGCGAGCGGCGGATCGAACGTGAGGACCAGCTCCTCGGGCGTGGGCGTGCGTGCGGCGTGCGCGGCGCGCAATGACACGCGGGCGGGGTGAGGCGCGTCGTCGACGATCGCGCGCGCATCGGTCACGTTCAGCGCGTGCGCGTCGAGGACGACATGCGACGTCTTCGCGGGGATCGCGACGTCGATGCGCGCGGTGCCGGCGAACGTCGGCGCGCGCGGATCGATGTCGAACGCGAGCGCGTAGTGGAGAGGCGTGGCGAGCGCGGGGAGGTGCCCGTCCTCGCGTGGCGGAGGGAGGACGGTCGCGGGCTCGCTCGCTGCCAGCGGAGCTGGCGGCGGCTGCGGCGGCGGTCCGGCGCACGCCGCGAGCGCGAGCACGCACGCCGCGAGGATGCGCAGAGCCACGGAGATGGGAGAGCGCCGGGCCATCGGCCGCACACGCTCGTTCACCGAGGCGGTGGGGTCAAGCCGTTCAGCGTGACGAAGCGGCTGGGCTCGCGTTGTGGATCCGGGTCATCGACGGCGGGAGAGGACGGCGGATGCTCGGCGGCCGCGCGAGACGGCGAATCATCACGCCGGATTGCGACGGCGGGCGGGCGGCCCAGGGGATCGGCCTCGGCTCCGGATTCGCGGGCTTCGGCTCGGGCTCATCGAGCGTGAAGTCCTTCGTGGGCGACGTGAGGACGAACGACTCGACCTCCGTCTCCCCCGGCTTCCAGAGGACCGCGTGCGCGCCTGGCTGCCAGCGAGGCGAGAGGGACCACATTCCACCTTCGTCGTGGAGGAAGCCGATGAGGCGAACGCCGCGGAGCGACTTCGGGCACTCGAACGAACGCGCGCCCTTCTGCGCCCGGCCGAGGAACACGCCGTTCTCGAATCGGTACACGCTGTTGCCCGTCGCGATGCTCAGCTCGCCCGGATAGATCTGCGCCCCCAGCGCGTGCCACCCGGCCGCGGACATGGGCGCGAGCTCCGCGAGAAACGTTTCGGGCGACGACAAGACCTCGAGCGACGACATGGTGCAGAGCCTCCGGAGTCCGTATCCTACACGAACATACCTTTGCACCTGGCGTGCCGTCGTCCTATCCCGACCGTTTCTCCTGGAATCGGTCGAATCGCGGCCGAAACCACGGGTGAACGATCGGCGGATCACCCCCTCGCGGGTCGCCGTGGTCGCTCGTCCGCCGTGGCGCGCCGATCCAGGTCATGGCCCCGACCAGACCGCCGGTGGTGCGCGACGGACCTAAACGGACCTAAAACGGAACTAAGGAGAGGGGCGGAGGACGGTGACGTGGAGATCGCGGCCGCGGCCGTCGACGAGCGTGACGGTCATCACGCGCGAGGCGCCGTCGATCCGGACGATGCCGAAGTACTGCTGTCCCGTCGCCGGTGAGCCGAACGTGTCCCAGCCCGCGGTGGCGAAGGCGAGCTCGGGCCCGAAGGTGTCGTCGAAGCGCTTCCGAGGGAACGACGTCGCGTGCATCGGGCCGGCGACGAACTCCCAGAAGGGATCCATGTCGCGGAAGGCGGCGCGCGACGGGTCGTAGCGATGTGCGGCGGCATAGTGCACGTCCGCGGTGAGCCACACGACGTTGCGGACCGCGCGCCTCCGTAGAGAAGAGAGGAGGGAAGCGAGCTCGGTCTCGCGTCCGGACGGAGGGCCGTTCGTGTTCGCGAAGCCGTCGAACGCTTCGATACCGGACCTGTCCGGCGCCGGCTCGGAGACGACGAGGCCCACGGGCATGTCGCAGGCGATCACCTTCCAGGTCGCCGTCGACGCCGCGAGCGCGTGCTCGAGCCACGCGAGCTGCGCTTTTCCGAGGAATGCTTCGTCGGGCGGCACCGGATGGTTCGGGGTTCGGAAGCTGCGGCCGTCGAGGAAGAAGACCTCGAGCATCGGGCCCCAGCGCACCGAGCGGTACATCCTCGACGGGTCGACGAGCGTGGGCCAGTGCTCGAGCATCGCGCGCTTCGCATGCTCCGCGATGACGCTCATGCGTGGCTCGGTGCGCGCCGGATCGTCGACGACCTCGCCCGGGAACCAGTTGTTGCGGACCTCGTGGTCGTCCCAGATCGCGAACGTGGGGACCTGCGCGGAGAGCGCGCGGACCTCGGCGGAGTGACGCGGATAGAGGTGCGCGCCGCGGAAGTCGTCGAGCGTCTCCGCGATATGGGATTTCGCCGGCGTGACGAGGTTCTTCCACGCGCCGCCGTCGGGGAGCGCGATCTCGGCCGGGATCGGGTTGTCCGCGTAGATCGCGTCGCCGCACGACACGAAGAAGTCGGGCGCGCGATCGAGCAGCGCCGTGAACGCGGGCATGCCTCCGCGCGACGTGTCGATGCCCCAGCCTTGACCGTTGGTGTCGCCCGACCATGCGAACACGACGTCGCTCGGGTTCGTGCGGCGTGAGGAATCGGAGAGCGCGTCCGGGGTCGAGAGCGCGCCCACCTGCCAGTCCGACGCTCGCTCGGCTTCGAACCGGACGCGGTAGTGGATGCGCGTCGACGAGGGCAGGCCCTCGAGCGCGACCTTCGCGATGAGGTCCGTGTCCGGTACGGCCCACGGGCCGAGCACGCGCCGCGGGGCCGTGAATGCCGCCGAATCCGACCATTCGACCATCATCCGCGCAGGGCGATCGGAGCGGCACCACACGACCGCGCCCGAGGCCGAGACGTCGCCGCTCTGCACGCCCCAGCGGGGCTCGGGTCCGCCGCTCGCGGGCCGCGGAGCGGCGGCCGTTGCGGGCAACCGCCCTCGCGCGCACGCCGACGAGAGGAGCGCGGTCGATGCACCCACGACGAGATTGCGCCGACCGAGCTTGTGATAGCCTCGAAATCCGCGCATGCGGCGCTTGTACTACGTCCCGATCGGCAACGCGCGCTTGCGGAC